>CALELC010000194.1 GCA_937904535.1 uncultured Planctomycetaceae bacterium | reverse complement strand
AACCGCTGACCTTCATAAACGAGTTGCAGCTCCCCGGCCTCGAGTGTTTCGCCAAATGGTTTGCCTAAAAAAGGCAGCAGCACCCGGTTTTTCCACTGGCTGCCCGGCGGATTCCAATCGATGTCGAAGTAGCATGCGCTGCGCGCCGAGGGGCCGTTCTCCAGCACGTCATTCCACAAGCGGTTGCCGGGATCGTTGATCCCCATGTGATTCGGCACGAGATCCAGCAGGATTCCCATGCCGGCCGCACGCGACTCTTCTGCAAGCCGGCGGAAGGCATCCCGGTCACCAAAGGTCGGCTCAATGCGGCTGTGATCGACGACGTCATAGCCGTGCGTGCTTTCTTCTCGAAACCGGAACAGCGGCGAAAGGTACAGATCGCTGATCCCCAAATGCTGCAAGTAGGGGACAAGGCGACTCGCATCATCAAAGCCAAAACCGCTGCGAAGCTGGAGACGGTAGGTCGCTCGTGGCAGCCGGTTAACTGCGGGACAAGCGCCGCTGCCCCCAGAGGGCTGATACGCGGTAGAGGCGTTCTTCATGGAGCGAGATCAAAGGTGTGAATGATTTGGTGCTACGCTGATCGCTCAGCGATCAGGCTCCCTAGGGCGGCATCAATGGATCGCGCCGCCGAGTGGTTGTTGCGGCGTTGAAAGCAAACGCAATGCCAATTGGCACCGACGCGCTTTCAAAGCAAAAGTTGCAGCAGCTCATCCAGCGTAATGAGCCGCAAAAGCTGCCGCGCGGATCTGGGAAAACGCTGCTGGAGAGATTAAACGGCGGTGACTCTTAAGGAAGCGTGTACTCGCTAACGGCGCCAAACTTGCACTCGCTATCAATTGTCGCCCGTCATCCGGCGCCGACCTAACGGCAGGCAATCAGCGGACCGTTGACTGGTCAGAAATTCCGGCTGAGCCGACGAATATCGTTCACCGAGTCTGGTCGACGATCTGCTGGGTCGGAGACCAAAGGTGATCGGGCGTCGGCAGCAGAGTCCCTTGGGGACACTCGGCGGCCGACGTGTCCCATGTGAATTGAGAATGGAGAAATCTTCAATGAGTAAAGCAGCAGTAGTCGTGTTGGTATTCGTTCTCGGGTTCGCAGCCACGATGGACCGAGCACCGGCACAGATCGGTGAACGGGTTGATCGTGCGCTGGATCGGCTCGGTGACAATATCCGAGAGGGCTGGGAAGAAGCTCGCGGAGCCGTCAATCGCATGGGCCTGCAGGCCCGTGTCTACAGCCGTGTTCGCTGGGAAAAGGCGCTGGAAAACGAAACCGTCGAGATCGATGTGCAGGCTTCTGACGCTGTGGTGCTGCGAGGCAACGTGAAGAGCGAAGCTGCCAAACATAAGGCGATTGAACTGGCACGTGACACCGTGGGCGTTGCTCGGGTCGTCGATGAACTGCGGGTTGTTCCGCCGGCGGACGCCGCTGTGGAGCGGCCCTGAGCCTACCGTAGCAATGGCCTTGGCAGCCTGCGTTGTGAACAGCGGCACCGGGTTTGCTAGGTGCTAGCTACGTGCGATTTGTCGGCGGCTGATGTCGCCCCGAGTTGTGATGACTGGACGAATGATGAAGTGGCTGACTGAAAAGGGCGCTGACTCTTGGAGGGAGGCTGCCGCCTGATGCAGCGCGAGAAAGAGGACTGAGGAAATGATGGATCACGATACGAAAACGCCGGAAGTTGAAGCCATTTTGGACAACCTGGCTCAGATGTGCCGGGCGTGCATGGTCGACAACGAGCAGTTTGACGACGACCGTGCTCGTCTGTTGGTTGATAACCTCAAACGGAACGGCTGGGATCGACAGTCGAGCGATCAGAAGCCACTGCGTGATCAACTGCGAGATCGCGTGTTTGACGGCTTAGCGGAACACTCACATCCACGGCGCGGAGAACTCGACTCCTTACTCAGCCGCATCCAAGGGATGTATAAGTCGGCGAATCAATTCGATACGAAACTTCCTCTTGAAGATCGTCGCGAATACCTCGAGCCGCGTGATCAGGCAGAATCGCCGCGCACGACGTTGCAGTCCCACGACATTGACGATCCGCGCCATCCGGCAGACTAACGGCTGACTGTTGTTTTGACGGTCAGTCCGTTGCCTCGCCGCGATGGCCCACTAGGAGACGTTTGATGAGACGTCCAGGGAACCAATTAGGAGCTGATTCAAGCTCCTGGGTTGCGGGAAAAGGGAACGCTGCTGACCGAACCGAGGAATTCGAGCAGCGACGTCTGGCAATGGTCAGCGATCAACTGGAGCGTCGCGGCATCGACGACCCAAGAGTGCTGGCGGCGATGCGTGAGGTCCCTCGACACGTCTTTGTTGGTGCGCTGCAAGAAGCTCACGCTTATGAAGACCGCCCCTTAGAAATCGGGCAAGGGCAAACGATCTCACAGCCCTTCACCGTTGCCTTTATGGCGCAATCGCTCTACCTGCAAGGCACGGAGAAAGTGCTCGAAGTCGGTACCGGTTCGGGATATGGCGCCGCCATTTTATCTCGACTTGCGGCTCAGGTTTACACAGTCGAACGATTGCCGGAATTAGCAGCGGCGGCACGGAGTCGGCTCGGGGAACTTGGATATCACAACGTGCAGGTTGAACATCGTGACGGCGTTCTAGGGCTGCCGGAACAGGCACCTTTTGACGCGATCGTTGTGACCGCCGCGGCGCCTCAACTTCCCACTGCTTATTTGGCTCAGCTTGCCGATGGAGGGCGATTGGTCATTCCAATCGACCAGGACGCCAACCAACAGGTGATGTACCGCTTTCGGCGCCATGGCGACTCGCACTACCGCGAATTTCTGGGTTACTTTGCCTTTGTGCCGTTGGTGAGCGGTGTGTGAGCAACGGCGATTGAAGTTGCTCGGTTCCTCGCGCTAGCAGCATTCAGCCGCAGCTAAATCAGGCGTCAGCGATGGATACGGCTAGAGTTAATTCCTGCTTAACTTTTGATAAGCCGTCTGCGGCTTTCGGCACCCATGTTCCAATCTTCAATAGGAGTAATGCAGAGCTCGAATGGTGGTGACCGCATCTTGATATCGTGGTGGCGCTGCTAGCAAAACATGAAAAGAATCAGAAGGTAATCGGTGTTTCGAGTCAGGTCGACGCGAGGCTTTTCTCTCTGCGTACGGGTGTAAGTGCCCTTGGGTTTATGAACGTGTCTTAGTAACGCGTGCTTCAAACCCAGAAAATTAAGGATTTGCCGCCAATCTTGGCATTGTGATCGCAGTGAGCGATTGACACAGAGTGCTTAAGCGGTACTCTTTACCGAGTTTTCGCGATCCGAATATTCGTTATAATCGACAAAGTTGTGTTAGTTGATGACGAAGAACAGGTTCGCCGATCGATCCCCCTTTCCTGCAACGACGAGGTATTCCATGAATCGTTCTATCCTGTGCGGGCTCACAAGCTTTGCGATGTTGGTAGGTGTATCGCTGTTCAGCAGTGGCACTCCAACAGCTGAAGCTCGCCACGGCTGTGGCGGAGGTTTGTTCGGCGGCCATCACCGCACTCAGGTCTGTTCTGGCGGCGCCCGCGGCGGCTTGTTCAAAGGACAGCGTGGCGGTTGCGGTGGCAAGTTATTTGGCCATCACCGTGGCCGCAGCAATAGCTGCGGAGGATATGTCAGTTCTTCCAATGCTTGTTGCGATACTGGCAGCTATGTCGTGCACCAGCCGCAATCGTATTGTCCACAGCCGGTGGTGCAGCAATCCTGCTGCGCTCCGCAGACCGATTGCTGCGGATCAAGCGGATATCAGACCAGCAGTTACCCCAGTGGCGGCATGGCTCCCGGCAGTGGCTGTGTTGGCTGTGACGGCGGCCAAGTCTACAGCCAAGATGGCTATAGTGCCGGTTATGGAAGTCAGCCCCAGCACGGCGGACAGCCCCAAGGCTGGCAACCCCAGGGTGGCCAGCATCAGGGTGGCCAGTATCAGGGCGGACAGGAACAGTACGACGAGATCTAGTCGACCGATCCATTTGACACTAGGGTCCAGTTAGACGGTGACTCTTAGTGTGAGGATTCCTTATAAGACCCCGGTGAGCCAGCGATGCTCACCGGGGTTTTTTCGTTCATCTGCAAGCGCACCCTGGTTAGCAGTTTCAGGACAGCAGTAGCAGGTTGATCCGACCACCTGCGGAAATCAGAGTTGCTATTTGCCAGCAAAAGAACGTCGGTCTTTGTGGACGGTCAGCGTCCAAGCCTGCGCTCACAACTCCCAGGGTCGTGAACGGAGTTGTGAGCGATGTGCCATTACCGCTTGGCTGGTGGAGGGCGAGCAGCCACTGGAACGTCGACCAATCCGTGATCCTTAAACATCTACGACGGCTGGAACAACCTTTGCGGCATTCTCGCGAGCGGAGCTGAGATTCAATGCACTGAGTGGACTGGCGAAGGTCCAACAGCGGACAGTGCATCTCCATCGACCTCACGATCCTTACACCTCCCCGAGGAACCTAAGATGAGAATGACGCTTGAAAGATTTTCTTCACGTCTGTCGCGAACCTGCACGATCGCCGGCCTGAGCGCGGTGATGGCACTGCCAGCGGCAACCGCATCGGCCCAGTCCGGTTGGTTAGGCGGTCAGGCTGGCGGGCAGTTCCGCGGACAAGTTGAACCAAGTCTTGGCAACGCGGTCCAGCGCGGCATCCGGGAGACAGCTCGCGGCACGATCAGTGGGCAAAACTTCGGTGATGCTGCGCGGCAGGGTCTCCAGGCTGGCCAGCAGACACTCACCAACCCTCAGTATCAACAGCCCTACGGCCAACCCTATTACGGTCAGCCTTATCAGCAGCCTTACGGCGAACCGTATTACGGCCAAACCTATCAGTCTTATCCACAACAATATCAAAGGACCTATCGACAGCCATCTTATGGACAACCCTACCAGCAGCAGTACTCGCAACAGTACGTCCAGCCGCAGCAGGGGTGGCAGGATAACTCTCGAGCGCCAGTGAACGCCAATCGACCATATGCTGGGATTCGGCTAGAGCAAACCGCTGATGGGATCCGCGTCGTCCAGGTGCATCCCAACAGCCCAGCCGCGCAGGCAGGCTTGCGTGAGGGGGATATCATCCAACAGTTGCGCGGTCAGAATCTGCAGGGAAAGAATGCATTTATCGATCAGATTCGGCAGATGCGTTCTGGCGATCTAGCTGCGCTGGCAATCGTGCGCGATGGCCAGCAGCAAAATATTCAATTGCAACTCGGGGCCGCTGATCGGTACCGGCAAAGCATTGCTCAAGCCAACCAGCAGTTCCAGGCTGGCCGTGCGCAGGCTTACCGTCAGAATCTGGATGCCGACAATCAATCGACACAGGATCAGACGGATTCCGGACGGTCTCTCAATGACACCGGGGCCGCCGGCAATCTGCTCGAAGAAGGGCGCAATCCGACGAACGACAGCGGAGTTGACCTGGGTGCGGGTGTCGGCACCGGCACAGGGTTAGGGTCGCGCACCGACATCAATACCGAGGTAGGTGATGGCCGTGCTCAAGGAATCGGTGCCGCGGCTGGAGTCGGAACGGGCGCAGCTGCAGGTGCTAATCCCATCGGTAGCACGGAAACCAGCACCGCCCCGGGGGCGGGAGCGAACATCGAAGCAGGAGCGCGTCCGGGGGCTGGGGCCGGCGCGGGAATTCGCTCTGGAGCGGGATTGGAAGGTGGCGCAGCCACCGGGACCGGAACGGGACTCGGCACCGGAACCGGTTTGGGCACGGGAACTGGCATCGGCAGCAGTGCAGCCCCTGATCTGGGCACTGGAACTCGTTCGAGCATCGGCGCGGGAACGCGTGCCGGCGCGGGATTGGGAACTGGAGCGGGTTCCAATTTGGGAACCGGTAGTCGCTTGGGCGTGGGGGCCGGCACGCGCGCCGGGGCCGGACTCGGTGCGGGCGCTGGAGCCGACGCCGGGGCTGGAGCTGGTAGTGCGACGAGCCCGACCACGGGTGCCGGAATCCAAGCTGGAGCCGCCGGAACGGGGGCGGCTGGCGGCGCGGGCGCCGTCGGTGGTGCCGGAGCGGGAGCAGCTGGCGGTGCAGGAGCCGGGGCCGCTGGTGGCGCCGGAGCAGGCGGTGCGGGCGCCGGTGCAGCTGGCGGTGGTGCCGGCGGAGCTGGTGGCGGAGCCGGCGGCGGTGGCGCTGGCGGCGG
>CALELC010000193.1 GCA_937904535.1 uncultured Planctomycetaceae bacterium | reverse complement strand
GCATCGTGCTAGGGACGAACTGGGTGCTGAGCGTGCAGGAACACGTCGGCGACTGCTTCGACTCGGTGCGGACTCGCATTCGCGTCGGTAAAGGACGGGCCCGCCGCCATGGGGCCGATTATCTGGCGTACCTGTTGGTCGACGCTGTCGTCGACCAGTACTTTCCCGCCGTCGACCAACTCAGCGATCAGATCGACCTGCTCGAGGACGACGTGTTGTTCCGTCCGAACTCCGACGTGATCACGCGGATCCACGATGTCCGCCGTGAGTTGCTCGGAATCCGCCGTGCGGTCTGGCCCCAACGTGACGCGATCAATCTGCTGTTGCGCGATGAGTTGCCGCAAATCCGCGCCGAGACGCGGATCTATTTCCGCGATGTCTACGATCACTGCGTGCAGTTGATCGACATGCTGGAGACCTATCGCGAATTGGCACAAGGTCTGATGGATGTCTATCTGTCGGTGATGTCTAACCGCATGAATGAGATCATGAAGGTGTTGACGATCATCGCCACGATCTTCATTCCGTTGACGTTCGTCGCCGGCATCTATGGGATGAACTTCAATCCCAATGCCTCGCCCTGGAACATGCCCGAACTCAACTGGTATTTCGGTTACCCCCTGGCGATGCTGCTGATGGTTGCGATCGCGGCGGGCATGCTGATCTACTTTGTTAAGCAGGGCTGGCTGCTCAATCGCCGCCAGCGTTGACGGTCGCTGTTTGGGACTGCCACCCTGTCATGGCAGTAGAACGATTGTCCTCAATGGTTCTCCACTCTTGGGTTCCAAAGATGAGCAACCCGCATCGAGCAATTCGAGACACCCTGCAGCGACTCGGGCTGCATGCTGATCCGCAGCAGGTGATTGAAACGCTGCAGACGTATGGAGTTGAGGTGAGCACGCGGTTGGTGACCAGCGTGCAAGCCGAAATGCAGCGTGAGGCCGCCCGGGCAGAGCGCGAGCAGTCCAAGCGGACTCCCGCGGTCAAGAGCCGCCGGCGCCCGCAACAGCGGAAGATACCCGGTCGCTGATCCACCCTCCACAGAGCGCCGAAAACGGTAGGAAAACCGCGGTGGCTTGTCGCCGACGGCTCTGGTGTCTACCAATAGCTCATGCCAGTCATTCCTTCACGCATTCGTTTTGACCAATACCGCGAGACCGTTCGAGCCCGAAATCGAGCTGCGAAGGCTCCCGCGAGTTCACAGGGTGGTCACCACGGCTCCGAGTTGAACTCCGTTGACGACGAGTCCAAGGCTCGCAAGCTCGGCCAGCGTCAACGCGGTTTCTTTGAACTGCTTGTCGCGTTTTGGGGGCTGCTCGGTTCGCAGCGACGGAGTGTGGTCGCGGCTCTGAGCGTGCTGACCGTCGCGATTTTCCTCAAATTGCTACCGCCTTACGGCACCAAGTTGGCGATCGATTCGGTGCTGACCGACCCGCCGCGGCCGCTGCCGGACGTGCTGCAGCGTTGGTTGCCGAGCGACTGGGCTGCCGCCTCGCCGATGACGTTGCTGGTCGCGATTGCGGCGCTGGTGGTCGTGGTGACGATTCTGGCAACGGCGATCGGGCTGCTGTCCCGGTGGACCGCCACGCGGGCGGTCAACCGCGCTCAGGTGACGATCCGCCGCCACGTTTACGATCACGCGATTCAGTTGCCGCTGCAACAAGTGCAGGAGATGAAGTCCGGCGGCATCTCGAGCTTGATCCGCGAGGATGCGGGTGGGGTTGCCGAGCTGATTTTCAGCATGCTGTACAACCCCTGGCGAGCGATCGTGCAGTTCATCGGCAGCTTGATCATCTTGATGCTCGTCGACTGGAAGCTGATGCTCGGCGGTTTGCTGCTGCTGCCGGTCGTGTGGGTCACCCATCGCACCTGGATCAGCCGCATTCGGCCACTGTTCCGCGACATTCGCAAGCAGCGCCAGGGGATCGATGCGACGGCCACGGAAACCTTTGGTGGGATTCGCGTTGTCCGCACCTTTGCTCGCCGCCGCAGCGAGTCGGCACGGTTTGTTCGCGAAGGCAACTTCCTCGTCCGCCAGCAGCTGTACACCTGGTGGTGGACGCGGGTGATCGAGTTGATTTGGGAAGTGGCGATCCCGCTGGCATCGACTGGGCTGCTGCTCTACGGCGGGTACCAGATCATTCAGGCCGAGTTGACGCTCGGCGAGCTGATGATGTTCCTGGTGTACCTGACGATGCTGCTCGACCCGCTGGCGACGCTGGCCGGCAGTGCGGTGACGTTCCAGAACAACTTAGCGGCGCTGGATCGGGTGCTGGACGTGCTCGACCAGGATGGCGAGTTCCCCGTGCGTAGCGACGCGGTGGTACTGCAGCGAGAGACCACGCGCGGGGCGGTCTCGATCCGCGGCGTTGGCTTCGCCTATCCCAAGACGCAGGCCAGCGTGTTGCAGGGGATCGATCTGGAGGTGCAGCCAGGGGAGACGGTGGCGCTCGTGGGCCGCAGCGGAGCGGGCAAGACGACGCTGACGAACCTGATTGCGCGGTTTTATGATCCGACCGCAGGCAGCATTCTGGTCGATGGTCACGATCTGCGTGATGTCGAACCCCAGAGTTACCGTCGGCTGCTGGGGATCGTCGAGCAGGACGTGTTCTTGTTCGACGGCACGATCGCCGAGAACA
>CALELC010000192.1 GCA_937904535.1 uncultured Planctomycetaceae bacterium | reverse complement strand
CCCGCCACCAGTGCAACGGCATCGAGCAGCTCATCGCGATACCGCCGCTCGTAGGCCTCGTGCAAGATTCGCCGCCGCTCCAGCGGATCAAAGCCCTCGATCTCTTGAACCAGTTCATCCCAATGCGTTTTCGGGAGCTGCGATAGCATCTCCGGGGTCCAGCCGCACACCTGAGCCAACTGAAATAGCTGAAAGGCGCGGCTGTCGACGCTGGTCTGCCGGTGCGAACCGCGTTGCTTCTGCAGCCGTTTGCGCAGCTCCGCCAGTGTCACGGTGTTGCCGAAAGCCTGCTCCGTCAGATGCTGGCAAACCAGCCGCTCGAGGATCAAGCGGATCGCAAGATATTCAGTCAGGGTCCCCGCGGGTACCGATCGCTGCGCTCCACTGCTATCGGTCTCCAGCCGCCACAACATGCCGGCCCAGCCCCGCAGGGCCAAGAGAGTCGCCGCCAAATACCGCTCGCGGTCCTCGGCGTCGACACCCAACCGTTGCAATGACTGAGCGATCGATTGGAGCGGGCTGATTTGTTCCCGCTGCAACCTCTGCAATTCCTCGGGCAGGTCGCGTAACCAGCGGGCCAGCGGCAGGCGCTCCCGTCCATAGATTTCGCAGACAGCTTGATAAAAGCCGCGCTCACGGCCCGGCATCGGGGCGTGGCTAAAGCCCTGATCGACAAAGGCGGCGCAGAGCGGAATCAACAGCTCGTTGAGCAACACATCGCTGTCGTTGCCGGTCAACTCCAGCAGCAGATCCCGATGCCGAACCGGCAACGGCGGGCGAGCCTCCGACGCGGTGATCCCGTGCACACCGAGCCGGCACATCCGCCACAGCGCATGCAGGCTAAATGACTCCCAAATCGCATCGCTCCACTGCTCGATCGCCGCCTCGTGGAACTGCGCAAACAGAGTTTCGAGCATCGCACGCAGCCGCCGACGAGGTGCGTCTGGCTCGACTCCGTCCAGGCCGCTGGTGCGCAAGTCGCGCATCACCCAGCGCCGCGTCTGGTCGACGATGCGTCGACGAGTGTCCTCCGGGACGTCACTGCGGAGCCGTGTCAGGGCATCGGTTTCCGCCACAAACCAGCGCAACTCCCGGCTGGGCAGCAACTGAATTTGGTGCCGCAGCATCGCCAGCCGGAGTTCATGCCGCGTCGTCAGGCCACCTGCGAGTTCCACACTCCGGCCATTGCCGTCCTCATGCAGTACCGTCGCGATGTCAGTGAGCGTGATTCGCCCATTTTGCACCTCAGCGTGATAGCGTGCCTCGCTCAGATAAGGTTCACAGCCGAAGATGGCTGCTCCTTCTTTCACTGCGGCATGAAAGTGCAGGTGCTCCAGCATGTGCAGCGTGTTGTGATGCACAAACGTTGCGATCGGTCCCTGGCTGGGCAATAGATGCGCCGCATGTTTGATTTCCGCTTCCAATTCGATGGCCCATTCGCGCGACCGACTCGACGCGAACTCCTGTTCGAGCGAAGTCGGCACATCCGAGGTCGACATAGGGGACATGAAGCTAGCGACACCAATGAAATCGAAGAGGGGAACACACGATCAGGAATGCCACTCCCGCGTCTCACTTTCCAACCGGAACGCGGGTGCACAGAGCTCTGCCAGGGTGGGTTTTCAGGCGGTGCTAGCGGATTTCCGCGGTGGCGAGCGAAGTGCAGCCGGCGGTAGAGACGGGCCAAAGCCGAGGCGAACGGCAGGAAGCGCCCATCAAGCCGACAGCGACGCCGCGATAGGCAACCGCCGTACCATAAAGGCCGCCCTTAAAAAGAAGTTCCGGCAAGAAACTCAAACGGCAACCGAATTGCCCTTGTTTCCTGAATAATCCGCCGCCGGCCCCAAGCATTTTATGCGCAAGACAGTTCGTGTCAGCAGCTCGGACGAGAGCTTCGGCATGGTCACGAGAGCGGGCCGCTGCACAACTTTGCAGACTGTCTGCAATTTTTTGCAGTAGCACCGCGGTACGGCTTGATTGCGGCGACCGAGAGGGTGTGCTCGCTGGACCGATGGGCAGCCGCACGCGCTTGCCTGCCGCGGTGAGAGAGAGCGGCTCACAGCGGCCCAACTCGCCGCTCAGTCGCTTCACCACTGGGCACCGCGCCGCAGCAGGCGGCGCGGGAGCCAAAGAAATTTTCGTCGTCAGTGACGATCGGCTCTTAGAGCTTGGCGGCCATGGCCTTGGCCTTCGCCTTGACCTGCCCAGGATCCCGTGCGGCTTTGAGCGCTTGCAGATCGGACTCGAGAGCCGCCGCCTTGCTCGAATCCGAAGTGCGGAGTTCAGCAACGAGCGAATCGAGATACTCAGCGCCACTGCCCAGTTCGCCCGTCTGCGCCAGATCGTTTAAGGCCGACTTCAACTGCGTTTCCGCGGCGGGAACCGCTACCTCAATCGAGCCGGGGTCAGAATTGCACCCCATCATCGATAGGGACAACAAAAGGGCCACCCCAAGAACACAAACCTGTCGCATGGTAAGCTCAAAACCTTATTCTGTTGGTTCCGAAAAGGCTGTCCCTTTTCGGCAAAACGAAAAACGGTACACCAAACAAATCGCCTCCAAAGGAGCAGCCTTTGGAGGCGGTCGAATGTCGTCACAGGAACGGTGAGACGACGTTTTCAAGAGTTTCGCAGCCGCGGCCTTACTGCGCTTCGGAGACGACTTCGCCGCCGTCGCGCGAGCCGGTGCCTTGGTAAATCAGCAGATCGATGCTGTCGCTCACGAAACGCACCGAGGCATCGCCCATCGCGTGCTGGGCACCGCCGGGATGGCGGCTGCGAGCGGGGAAGATCCCCTGGCTATCCGGGGCACCACAGCCAGCACATTCCATGCAGCTGGGATACTTCCAGTTGGGCGTCGCAAGGGTGTTGAAGGTCGTCATGGTATTCACACCACGGATCCACTCCCGTCCCGCCACGCTGCTTTGGTTGCCCGAATCGGCCAAGCAGGCTTCACCATAAGTGGTCAGGTGAGCTTGAGTGATCGGGCCCACCTTGGTCGACCG
The DNA here is from genome assembly GCA_937904535.1 of uncultured Planctomycetaceae bacterium. Classification (GTDB taxonomy): domain Bacteria; phylum Planctomycetota; class Planctomycetia; order Pirellulales; family Pirellulaceae; genus UBA6163. The sequence continues at coordinate 10,304 of CALELC010000192.1, read as the reverse complement.
GTTGGGGTTTGGCCAAGTCTTACCACGGATCACGTCCGTCTTAACATCAAAACCGGCAACGTTGTCACCGATCAGGCCTTCGCCCAGCATGTAGGTGTTGGACAGCCCGTCGATCACGTTGGCAAACTTCGAGGCCACGTTCAGCATCACGAATCCGTTTTGCTCGGCTTGGGCGATGCCCCAACCCGTATTGGAGCCGATGCTCATCAGGTAATTGGAATTGCCTTGATAATTGATATCCGGGAAGTCCTTATCCGACGGGCAGCGGAAGGAGGCCAGCTTGCGTGGCCGGTGCAGCGGGTGAACCGCACCATCGCCATTGCCCAAATAGAACGTATTGGAGCTGCTCTTGAGCTGCTCATAGAGCGCCCCCTGCTCGATGAACGGCAGCACTTCAACCCATGAGCTGTAGCTTTCCCAGTGCGACACTCCGTTGCCGGCGCGGAGGACATAAGGGAAAATCTTATTATAAGTATCGTGATAGTTGTGAAAGCCGAGCGACAGCTGTTTCAACTGATTGCTGCAGCTCATGCGCCGCGCTGCTTCTCGGGCCGCTTGTACCGCTGGCAGCAACAATCCTACCATCACACCGATGATGGCAATCACCACCAGCAGTTCCACCAAAGTAAATCCGCGCGTCGATTTTCGCATCGTCAACAACAGTCCCTAGAAACAACAGAGTGAATAAAGAGTACACGCCGACTGGTAAGAGCCTGCAGCAGGGCAGTGATAACCAGGTAAGAAGACGTTTCTCCAGCCTAAGCACGGAGAACGTGACGGCGGCCGACGATCGCCAGCCGCTGATTTCAGAGCCGGCGTTTCCTCCTGGCAGTCCATTCCCTGACAGCGTTCGAACTTGTCGTGCGCGCACGTCGGAGCCCTGCCGAGCCTCGCTGCTAAATGAAACCGCTGGAATTGCCGAAACCTTCTGCGACGCGCGGGGTTCAAGCTGGCAACCGCCGCTAGCGTTACGGCCACACCTTCCGCGTCGTCGCCGTAATCGCCTGCAGCCGGTAAGCCGTCTGGCGCGGTCGTGCCGGGCACAAACATCTTTTCATTTCAACAAGAGGCGTATCCGATGGTCCGAAATGTTGTTCGTCGTTGGCTGGGAACGGCAGGCTTAGTGGTCCTGATCGCATCGACTGCTCAGGCACAGGAGCGGGGGCAAGGCCGGGGTGGAGCTGGCGGGTTTGGGCTCGGCGGCTTCGGTGGTGGTGGTAAGGTTGGATTGATTCAAAATGAGCAGGTGCAGCAAGAACTGAAGCTCACCGACGAGCAAAAGTCGAAGGTCGGTGAAGTGGCTGCCCGGGTGCGCGAAGCCGGTCCGCAGCGCGGTCAAGGCGGCGGACAGCCCGATCGCGAGCAAATCCGTGAACGCATGCAGGCGATGTCCCGCGTGGTCGCTGAAGAAGAGAAGAAGCTCGATGAGATCCTCGATGACCAGCAAAAAGCGCGGCTTGAGCAGATCTCGCTGCAGGTGACTGGCGTGCGTGCCCTGAACCGCGAGGAAGTCGCCAGCAAGCTCGGGCTCAGCGACGAACAGAAGGAAAAGATTCAAGCTGCTTTGCGTAATCAAGCTGGTCCAGGCGCCGGTGGCCCAGGCAACCCCGGAGCACAGCGCGAACGCCGCGAACAACTCCAGACATCCGTGCTGGCGTTGCTCACCGATGAGCAGAAGCAGAAGTGGGAAGAACTCAAAGGCGAAGCGTTTGAACTGCGTCGCCCCGGTGGCCAAGGGCAAGGCCAGCGTCGCGGTGGCGGCCAAGGTCGCGGCGGACAGAACTAGCTTCGGACTTCGTGAGTTGATGCTCGCGGAAGCCCAGGCGAACGCGCACGTGATTCGTGCCAGTTTCCTCCCCCAGTACCCTGCGTTTCCCGGCGACAGCCGCTCCCGAGACAACGCCTGACAAATGAATTTTCGGCCGCCGCGAACCGATTCCGGCGGCTGAGTTATTCGCAACCACTCGTCACAGCGAGCCGCGATTTTGTCGCGGCTCGCTGTTTTTCTTTCGGCCCGGTTCCCGCGGCCCCGTCGTCGATCGGCCCCACGCTGCTGCGTTTCCTGGGCATCCGCGCCTGGCTGCAGCCACTCCAAATCAAGGGGGCTCGTCACCACCGCAGAGAGTTCGCATGCTATAGTCAGCAGCATCGCTGTTCTGCCGACTGCGGTGACCAGCAACGCCAACGCCCCTTTTCTCTGCCAATGCTAAGCAGTCACGGACCTGCTGGACACAGCAATTTCCCCGAGGGATCGACCGATGAGCGAACCTGGCCCAGCGCACCAACATCACCCACCGTCACTCAGCACCGCGCCCCGCAGTGTCGAACTTTTCCATCGTGCCTTGCGGGCCGCGTTGCAGGCGCAGATGGAGTTAGACCTCGGCCCAGCCAGTGCCTCGGCCTCATTGCAACACTTGCCCGCCCAACCGACGGAACAACCGCGTTCCTCATTTAAGATGCCTTCCGGGCGCCTCATCCTCGACAAACTCGAAGCCCTCCAATCGCTTGCTCAACCATCGTCGCCGGACCAAGCGGACTGGCCAACTGACCCCAACGTTGTCCTCACTCAGGCGTTCGGTGAGCACGCCGCTGATTTGCCGCAAAAGTACGTCAACGGTTTCACGGTCTACTGGCTCACCGGCCGCACCGATCTGGTGCTCGATGCATTGTCGGTTGACCTGCGAGCCGAACGAGAACTCTCCCGAGTCGCACGCCCCAGCCTGGCCTACCTCGCCGTGCTGGTCGTGACTGGGATTCTGGGCTCAGGGGTCTTGGCGGTCATGCTCCTGGCGGTGGATGACCTGCGTGAAGATCTGCTCCGCGTCCCACACTCGTTGGCGGTGTCTTCCGCGGTGGCTCCCTGGCTGCCCGAGTCACTGCTAAGAATTCTGCCAGGGATCGCCCTGCTTATCTTCGTACTTATTGGTATCAGTCTACTGCCTTGGGTAACGGCAGCCATCGTCAAATGCTTTGGCGGGTTCGGTTACTTGACTTCCCAACGCCGCGTCGTCGCCGCACAAGTTGAACAAGAGTTGTTGCTTGCAGGCATCGACGGAGCGGAAGCTGAGCGGACAGCACACCTCCTGGCCGGAGCTCCACTGCAACAAAAACACACTCCTCAATTAGGCCCCCCCAGTGAGTTGACCAGCGGCGACGTACCACTGTGCAAGCTTGAGGCTCAATACTATCAGGCTCAGTCCAACTCGCGCCTGCGGCAATTACGATTCAGCTTGCCCCTGCTGCTGGTGATCCTGTTAGGCTCCGTCGGAGTGCTGCTGTATTCGCTCACTCTGTTCGTGCCTCTGACCGACTTATTGCATGATTTGTCGGCCCCTCTCGCAGATCCGGTGATAGGAGGAGCCAAGCGATGAACGCCGCGGACAAGTTAGCTCATCCCCTTCAAGTTTCTGATTCGGTACGTCAACAAATCACTGCCGCCCTAGCATTGAAGAGCGAAATCTTATCTTCGCTTTCACAAGCTGCTGATGCGTTGACTGGCCAGCAACGACGTCAGCTCCTGCATCTTATCGAGCAGGTGAAACGGGTTGAAAATCCCGAGCAGGTGTTGCGCAGCGCTCAACTCTTGGAACTTTTCTTACCGCTGACAACCGCTCAGACGGAACCAACACCCGCTAGCGGCTCGACGCGGCAATCGCACTTGGGGCACCGGGTATTCGAGGTTATCCAACGCCAAAACCTGCAGTCGCGATCGAAGCAAGAGCGATGGGCGGTGCTCGTCTATCCCTTATCGGTCCTGCTGATCGCTGTGTTGGTACTTGCCTTCATCGCGATCAGCATCGTACCGCTGTTTGAGCAGATGTTCGACGAGTTCGGGCTAACGCGTCCAGTAGCAACACAATGGGTATTCGCCGTATCTCATTTGATGCAGTCGGTGTGGTTTTGGGTAGTTGCCGCCGGTTTGCTGGCAGTGCCTATCGTGATGTTGGCCATGCGGGCGCTCGACCGAACGCATCAGTTCATCTCCGGTAGCGCTGATTCGTGGTTCTCTCCAGGCCGCTCGACTCGGCACTCTCTGGGCGATCTGGCATGGCATACTGCATTGTTACTCGATGCTGGAGAGCGAATCGATGCTTCGGTTGCCATCGCCGCTGCTGCGAGTCGCAAAGCCGCCGTCCGGCAAGCATCGTCTCAGTTGCCACTTCACTTCGGTGTGGCCAATCCAGCCGCCGGCTCGCCAGATGGCCCCCTGCAAAATCAATCACGCTCTACGGCCACGAATCGGTACCTCGGCGTTCCCTGCCATTTGCTGACCTACGCGCTGAACACTCGCCAGGATGGAGGCAAACAGTCGGCAATGCTCCGCGAAGTGGCCAAACTTTATTGGGACCGCGAACAAAAGACGTCGATCTGGTTGCTGTCTTGGCTTCAACCACTTGCCGTTTTCATGATCGGGACAACCGTTGGTTTCGTGGTGCTGGCCTTATTCATGCCACTCGTCGATCTGATTAGTGGTTTAACGTAAAGAATCCGCAACAACTCTTTGTGAGAGGCGATCGCATTGCAGACCGAGAACGGATTTTTACGCGTTAGGGATCCACGCCAGCGCGCCTTGCTGCGGATACTGGCGTTTACGGCCAGCCACCCACATGCCGCCGCACCGCTCGTGGAGCAGTTGGCAAATGAGTACCGCGGCGATGAGTCGACCATCCTTCGCCAAGTAGCAACCCTGCTGGCTTCCGGCACTCCCGTGGTCCACGCCTTGGGACAAGTCGAGGGCTCGGTGGATGACACGACCTTACTGGCGCTTCGGTTGGCAGCGGACACCGGAACCCTCGCAGAGACCTATAAACTTTTTCTGCGAGAAGATTCTGATGCCCGTTTTCAGCTCGAAGATCCCCTGTACTCACCAGCCACCCAGCTCTTTCGGCGCGCTACCGGCATTCTGATCGCCTGCCTGGTCTTAACCTTCTTAGGGATGTTCATCGTCCCTACGATCGTCAAGATGTTGGATGAGTTTGGTTTGCAAATGCCGGCAATCACTGAGCTGACATTTGCGATCTATCAGGATTACGGATACTTACTAATCCTCTTCTCAGTCGTAAGTATTGCTTGGATCGTCATCTACTCCCTTCGCCTTCGCAACTGGCAATGGAAACCTTGGAAGGCGATTTACATCGCCCAGCCAGCCACCGTTCAGCTGCGAGCGCTCTTGGCATTGGCCGCTGGTTCGGGGGAGCCAATCGAAACCGCATTCGAAAGACTGACACGGTTCCAAACGTCCTTTGCGCTGCGCAATCAGTTAGCTGCCGCCCGAGAACGAATCAGGAGTGGCGAAGACCCGTGGTCGGCCCTGGCGCGTCAAAAGCTGCTCCGTCGACGTGAGGCCCAGGCACTGTCACTGGCCCCCGACTCTGCGACTCAGCAGTGGCTGTTGCAGCAAGCCGCAGTGGCGAGCGCTCATCGCCAAGAAATACGGCAAGGCATCCTGCTGCAATCGGTGTCTTTTTTTCTGCTGGTACTGCTGGCGACTGCGGTCGGATTGACAGCGGTTAGTTTTTTTATGGTGCTCTGCGAATTGATTACGGGGCTGGCATGAATCAGAAACATCGGCACCACCGGGGAACAACCTTAGTCGAATGCATTGTTGCGGCCTCAGTCCTCTCGATTGCCCTGGGAACGGTCGCAACAGCGGTGGTTCGTATCGGTCGCATCTGGACCGACTCCGCACACTACCGGATCGCGCTGCAAGAAGTTTCCAATCACTTAGAATCGCTGACCCAGTTACCAGCCGATCAGGTTCCGGCCTCGCTCGCCTCGCTAACAGTATCGCCTGAGGTGAATCAGTTGCTGGTCAATTCGCAGCTCAGTGGTGAACTCGTGCAAGACGAGTTCGGTGAGCGCATCAAATTGGAACTGACATGGAACGACGGGCGCCCCGTGCGACCTGTGCGCCTGACAGCTTGGCTCGCCGGAGCGCAGCTGGCGGAGGAGCAGGAATGAAACTCGCCGCCTCTCCAGAGCGTTGTCGGTCAGACCGACGCCGTGGCTCATCGCTGGTCGAAGTGATGATCGTGATCTCGGTCTCCGCCACGATTCTACTGACGGCGATCGGTTGGATTCATCAGTCATTCAAATTGGCCAGGATGGTCAAGCAGAAGCAACAGCATCACCAACAACTCATGCGGCTGAGCGACCAGTTTCGTCAAGATGTTCGGCTCTGTCGGCAAGCAACAAGCGATGCCGAAGGTCGCTGGATCCTTGAGAGCGATGAGCATGGCAAAGTGATTTACACAGCCGAGGACGCATTGATTTCTCGCGTTTACCAATCAGCGGAAACATCGCAAACTCAGTATGAACAGTATCCATTAGCAAGCGGCAGCACCCTCCACTGGGATGACACCGAGTTGCCTCAGTGGCTCACCTTGGTAGTCCGTCGCAGTCGCGGTGGAAGTGAACGAGCCGAGCACTTTGCAGCGGAGGCACCGCTCGACCTGCGAGTCCGCGCGGCCGTGGGACGCTGGCTGATTCCAGAGGCAGCCGAGGTGAGCCAATGAATACGTCCATCCGATCAAATCGCTGTAGTCACCGTGCGGCCGGCAGCGTCCTGGTGTGTGTCCTGGTCTGCCTCGGCGTTGCCTCGATCGTCAGCTTAGGGGCACTGCAAACAAGCCTCACCCAGCGGCGAGAACTGCAGCGTCACTGGCAAATGGAACAAACTCAGTGGCTGCTCGAGGCCGGCTGGCGCCGAGCTCTGCAGGCTCGAGAAACAAATGACCAGTACACGGGTGAGGATTGGCAGTTGCCAGCCGTTCTCCGTGAGAACCTCGACGCAGTGGTTCGGATCACCATCGAGCCAGCCGAACCATCGCAGGATTTTGCCGAGCTATCGGTCACAGCCACGCTGACCACCCAAGCCCCGGTTCCGATCGTGACCCGCCGCTCCCGTTCCTGGCACATCAAAATCGCCCCACCCCCTGATGATCTTCCGGATACTGAGGATACTCCATGAAACGCTCGCCTCTCCATTGCACACCAGGCAAACGTGCCTTCACGCTCGTCGAGCTGTTGGTTGTGATTGCAATTATCGGTGTCCTCGTGGGCCTATTGTTGCCAGCCGTGCAAGCTGCTCGGGAAGCGGCGCGACGGATGTCATGCTCCAACAATCTCGCACAATTGGGATTGGCCGCCCATAACTTCGAGTTTGCATATGAGCACCTACCCAGTGGAGTGATCAACCCGAACGGCCCGATTCGCAGCGAACCGATTGGCCAACACGTCAGCTACCTCGTGCAGTTGCTGCGATACACCGAGCATCAAGGGATTGCTGACCATTTTGACGTCGCAGAGGGGACGTACGCTGCAAACAATGCCGCTGCACGAACACAGGTCGTAAGCGTGTTCGTCTGCCCGTCTTCCGCAGTGGTCATCAGTCGAGATGAGTCGGTTGCGCTGGCGAACTACGCCGGCTGCCATCATCACGTTGAAGCGCCGATCGCCGCTGATAATACCGGCTTGCTGTTTCTCAACAGTCAGGTCCGGTATGGGGAAATCTATGATGGCAGCAGCCACACCATCTTGATTGGTGAAATGTTGCCATATGCTGACAGCCTAGGATGGGCGTCGGGAACCCGTGCAACCCTGCGGAACACCGGAACGTTGATCAATGCGGTGAATGCGCTTCATGCCCGCGGCGAATGGCGGTTACTACCCGAACCGCCTGAGGCAGCTGATCCGCTATGGGTCGGTGGCTTTGGCAGCCATCATCCCGGTGGTGCCCAGTTTTGTTTTGGTGACGGCAGCGTGCGTTTTTTGAGTGAGGCCATTGATCCCGAACTTTATCAGAATCTCGGCCACCGCGCCGACGGAGCTATGATGGGCAGAGACTATTGAGCCCGAGCATCATCAAAACTCTGGCTGGCCCTCGTCGCCTCGGCATCATGCAATCGCACGCATGACTGCAGGAGGACTTCGGCCAGGTCCGTGGCGCCCGTGAAGCAGAGCCCCCAATGCCACCAGCCCCACCCCCAAAACCACGCTCGATCGGAGTCGTCCGTCTGCAACAGCGGGCAGAAATCAGTCAGTCGTTTCCCCTAAATAGTGGTAGCACCTGGGCGAGAATATTAGTATACTAGCTACGTTCAGGCCATTCGCCACCCACCCGCTCATGGGGCAGGTAGGAGCGTCTAAGCGATTGCCCCATTGCTCACTCGCCCCCGCTTCACCGTCTCCCCGACAAAGCTCATTCACCGCATTCGGAGCCTTCCCTTGAGCAAATGCACAACCGGTTCGACAATCTCGCTGACAAAGTGAAGCAGCGATTGCCAACACTATGCTGAGCATCTCGCGGAAGAAAGCTGCGACCTGCCGATCGCTTAAAGTACAGCACTTAGAAACTATCATGAACCGTTTGCTTGTTGGACTGAATGTGATCGCACTGACTGCCATGTTCGCCTATCAGGCGACGTCGGACGAACCACAGCAACCACAGCGAGTTCTCGATAATCCTTACGGAGAACTGCGGAGGACGCTCACCAAGGCTTATCAGCTACACCTAGCAGAATACCGAGACGCCGGTCCGACTCCTGACCGGGTCATTCGCGTCAATCAAGAACTGTACGAGATCGAACGTCAGGTCAAGATCGTTGGCAAGGAAAGGGAGGCGCAAGAGAAATACGTTGCCCGTTCGCAGGCAATCGAAGAGCTCGCCAACGCCCGCCTCGCAAACGGAACCGGCAGCAAGCTCGACGTGATCGACGCTCAAGCAGCGCGCCTAATGGCCGAGTTAGTCCTGTACAGGGCAGCTAAAAATCGATAATCGTACACATTCGTAAGGATGCGGCATTCCAGCAGCAGTTGGCTGGACGGCCCCTTCTTGCCTTATCTGAGTCCCCCTTTTTTTCTACCCGAGTTAAAATGAATCGCCTAGACAACCCGTATGCCGCCCCTACAGAAACACAATACGGAACTGAATGGGCTGAGGTGCAAACGGCGGTCGTTCCTGCGGGTCAATGGCTGAGGCTAGGGAACTTCGTCCTGGACTACATCGGCTACACGATCTGCAGCTTTGCACTCGGCATGACGATCGCGATCGTTGGCGGAGAGGAAGGTCTCGCGATGATCGAAGGCGTTCCGGAATTCATGCTTGGAGTCGGCATCTACTTCTTCTACTATTTCGTGATGGAAGCAGCGACCGGAAGAACCTTTGGGAAGTTCATCACGGGAACCAAAGTTGTGGATGCGGATGGCAATCCGCCCACACTTGGCCAGGTAGCGGGCCGCACCCTCTGCCGGATGATTCCTTTTGAACCGCTTTCGTTTTGCGGAACGCCTGCGCGAGGCTGGCACGATAGCATTCCCAAGACCTACGTTATCAAGTCTGAATAGTTGTCGTACTTACCGCAGCGTCGCACAGATCGCGGATTGGCTCATTGTCCGACAAGCGGGGATTCGCTCCGGACGAACTCCCATAACGAGCGTACCTCGGTCTGCTGCCAGCGGAGCATTGTCTCGGGGACCAAAAGCGAAGCCGCTCAGCAACCCACGGATTACCCGATGCTCGGCTCCCGAGCATCCCTCGCTCATCCATCAATCCCGTGACCCAGCCTTTGATCCCACTGGCACCGAAACAGATTGGTGTTGGCCTCTTGCTAACTCTTTTCGGCAGCGCATCGCTTTACTTTGGCATCGGTGCGTGGAGCTGGAACTCCCGCTTTTACACGTGGCTAGACGCCCGCCCCATGGAGCTGACCGTCGATCTCTCGGTGCCAGCTACCTATACGGTACCGTTTCGACAAACCTGCCAGATGGCGCATGGGCAGTCGATCTTTATCGAGCTTGATACCACGAGTGCCACTGACGAGAGCGTTCGTGACTGGTTTGCCGGCTTAAAGGGGACACTCACTATCCGGAATCTCCAAGGTGAGCCCGTCTTGTCAAGAGATTTTCATTCGCAACACCTGCGGCTATGGGAGGATTCTCCACGGCTCGTCGGTTTCTATCCGTTTGCAACCGGCGACTACCTCGCGGAGTTCAACATCGAGCAGGGAGCTACTGCCACCCAGGGCGTCCCGCATCAGCTCTACGCGAGGTACGACCTCTGCGGGCTGGAGCTCTTCCCTGCGTACATGCTCGGCGGATTATCGATTGTCACCGGGCTCATCGCCTGCGGAATAGCTTGGTGCAGGCTACCTGCAGGGTCTCGAAAAGATCAGCGATGCGGAGTCTCAAAACTTGGGCAACACGTCGAATAGTCGAGATGGGTAGACGGTAGACGAAAGTCTACTTGAAGACCAACAACCAACAACCAACAACCAACAACCAACAACCAACAACCAACAACCAAC
>CALELC010000191.1 GCA_937904535.1 uncultured Planctomycetaceae bacterium | reverse complement strand
CGTGGCGATCAGTCCGTGGTAAAGGGTTATGGCCGGCTCTACCTTGATAATCCAACCAGGCCCGATGGGCGTACCGTGTTCGAGACCGGATCGGTAACGAAAACATTCACCGGCTTGCTGTTGGCACATGCCGTTGTCGATGGACGGCTACGGCTGGATCAACCCGTGAACGAGCTGTTACCTGCGGACGTCCGTTTCCGAGAGCACGCGGACGGGCCCATCCGCCTGGAACATCTGGCGACGCACGTATCGGGCCTTCCAAGATTACCCGATAATCTCCGTCCCAGCGATGATCGCAACCCGTACGCGGACTACGACACCGACAAGCTGTATGCTTTTCTTAGCGGCTATCAGGTGCAGCGAGGCCCGCAGGTCGAAAGTGAGTACTCGAACTTAGCATTCGGACTGCTCGGCGAGCTTCTCGGCTCCCAAGCCAACGCGACCTATAGTGAACTGGTCCATTCAGCGATTGCTGAACCTCTGCAGATGAGCAGCACCGCGGTGGCGGCGAGCACGGACTCTCAGGCGCGACTGGCAACACCTTACAACGTTGATTTAATTGAGGATCAGCCTTGGGATTTTCAAGCGTTAGCCGGTGCCGGTGGTGTCCGCTCGACCGCCGAAGACCTTTTACGATATGCCAAGGCATACTTACATCCTCCCGAAGGGAAGCTCGGAGAAGCGATCGAACTCGCTTGGGAGGTGCGGCAACCGCCGCTGCAGCCGCAAGATTTCGCGATGGGTCTGGGTTGGCACATCGCCCGCGACGGCGAAACTCGCTGGCACAACGGACAAACCGGCGGTCACCACTGTATGTTGCTGATCAACCGCAAACGGGACGCTGCAGTGGTTGTGCTGGCGAACACGGCAACGATGGAGGTCGACGGGCTCGCCGAGCAACTGCTGCGAGCCGTTTGCGGGTCGCCCGAACAGCCACGTAAGTTTCCTAGGACTGTTGAAATCTCGAATGAGCAGCTGCAGCGACTGGTGGGCCGATACCAACTTACTCCGACATTCATCCTGGACGTGAAGATCGAAGGCGACCGGTTGATGGTTGGAGCTACTGGCCAGCCTTATTTTCGAGTCTATCCCGAGAGCGTCTCGGAGTGGCGATACCGCGTGGTTGAGGCTGCACTCAGTTTTGAGATCGAAGAATCGGGACCAGCTACCGCCGTGGTACTGCATCAAAATGGAGTCGATCAGCGCGCCCAGCGGATGGATGATTCCGATCGGTAATCGATTCAAGCGGACGCAGTAATCGACTGCGCAAAACCTGCTTGTGTCGCGGTCAGCTTGCGACGCTATGGGCGAGTGTTTGCGGCTTCAGGCTGTCGTTCTCCGCGGTGACAACCGAGCCGCTGGTCACGTTCCCCGGTGAGTAAGCGCCAGCGTCGGCGAGTCTGGATGGCAACTCGCGACGGCCCACCTGCCACCCAAACCGCGGACGGCCCCCTGGCTCACTCACAGCAACAGTTCTTTGACCACTCGTGAGGGCTCGACACCCGTTAAGCGTTGATCCAGTCCCTGGAATTTCACGGTAAACGTTTCGTGGTTGATCCCTAAACAATGCAGGATGGTCGCATTGAAATCATTAATATGCACCGGATCGACAATTGGGCTATAGCTGAAGTCATCGGTTTCGCCGTGAACAACGCCACCTTTGACTCCTCCTCCGGCAAGCCACATACAAAAGTTGCGCGGATGGTGATCCCGACCATAGTTGTCGGCCGTTAACTGGCCTTGTGAGTAGACCGTTCGTCCAAACTCGCCTCCCCAGACCACGAGCGTCTCGTCCAACAGCCCACGCGCTTTTAAGTCTTTGAGCAGGGCTGCAGTCGGTTGATCGGTGTCCGCACACTGAGCGCGAAGATCGCGAGGGAGATTTCCATGCTGGTCCCATCCCCGGTGAAGGATCTGGACGATGCGGACTCCGCGCTCGACTAGTCGACGCGCCAGCAGCGCACTGGCGGCGAAACTGCCGGGCTTTTCGACTTCCGGCCCGTACATTTCCAGCGTCTCTTGCGTTTCACCCGAGAGATCCGTCAACTCGGGAACGCTCGATTGCATCCGAAAGGCCATCTCGTACTGAGCCATGCGTGTCAGTGTTTCCGGGTCACCCAACGACTCAAAGGTGCGGCGATTGAGTTCACCAAGCGTATCCAACATCGCCCGACGACTGCGAGCGCTCACGCCGGCCGGATTCTGCACGTACAACACCGGGTCACCCATATGACGCAACGCGACTCCGGTGTATTGGCTGGAAAGAAACCCGCTGGACCACATGCGAGTAAATAATGCTTGGGCCGCGGCGCCGGAACTCCAGGTGGGGGTCAGTACGATAAACGCCGGCAGGTCGTTGCTTTCACTTCCCAAACCATAAGACACCCACGAACCGAGACTGGGCTTTCCGGGAACCTCGCTGCCGGTCATCACATAGGTGCACGCGGGGTCGTGATTGATGGCGTTGGTGTGGACGGTCTTCACTAATGCAATGTCATCAACACACTGTGCCGTGTGGGGCAGCAGTTCGCTGACCCACGTGCCGCACTCACCGTGCTGAGCAAACTTGAACATCGAGGGAGCCACCGGAAAACGTGCTTGCCCACTGGTCATCGTCGTGATCCGTTGACCTTGGCGCACGCTATCAGGAAGGTCTTTGTCAAAGTGCTCGGCGAGCGATGGCTTATAGTCCCACAAATCCATCTGCGCCGGCCCGCCGTTCATGTGCAGGTAGATCACCGACTTGGCGCGCGGCGGGAAATGCGGCAGGCCCGGTAGCGGCGGGTGCATCTGTGTGGGTACCGCATGCGGCTCATTGGCACCAGCACTGGCGGCAAGCGCAGCGACCGCCACGGATCCGAGTCGGATGCCACTGGCACCAAAAAACTGGCGGCGGGTGAGTTCGAGTTGCTGCTGCAGGATCGGATGCATGGCGAAAACCAGATGACGCGGGTCAGAAATCGGTAACGAGAAAGCGAGCCCCCTGCGACTCAGTTTCGATTGATGGTCTCGTCAAGGTTCAGGATCAGGTTGGCGATCATGGTCCAAGCCGCCGTTTGTTCCGGCGGTGCCAGCTCCCGTGGCGGCGACTGGCCGACACGAATGGCAACGGCCGCCGACTCAGGATCCGCAGCAAACAGATCAAGCTGCGTGTCGAGCGCATCCTTGACCAGCCGCAGCTCTTCGCTCTCGGGCAGCCGCGCTAAGACCGTGCGGTAGAGAAACTCAATTCGCTGCTCCGGCGAATCGCCAGCCTCACTCAGCGCGCGTTCGGCCAGCGCGCGGGCAGCCTCAAAGTGCTGCACATCGTTCATCAGTTGCAGTGCTTGCAGCGGGGTATTGCTCCGCTCGCGGGCCGAACAAGACTGCTCGCGATTCGGGGCGTCGAAATTGGACATGAACGGCGGCGGCGCCGTGCGCTTTAGGAACGCGTACAAACTGCGGCGGTAGAGCGCCGGACCATAATCCTGCAGATAGAATCGCGTGTTGCTGTCGGCATACCCGACGGGTTCCCAGATGTTGGGAGGCTGATAGGAATTGACGCCCCGGCCGCCCATCTGCAGGCTGATCAACCCGCTGACAAAGAGCACATTGTCGCGAGCCTGTTCCGCATCTAAGCGCAATCGTGGTCCGCGCGCATAGAGGCGATTGTCGGGGTCCCGCTGGAGCTGCTCGGGAGTAGTGGTTGCGTCGCGTTGGAAAGCTTCCGATGTCAGTAAGAGGCGTACGAATGTCTTCACATTCCAGCCGCAATCGCGAAACGTAGCAGCCAAGTAGTCAAGCAGTTCAGGGTGCGTCGGCGGATCGCCCTGGATGCCAAAGTCGTTGCTGGTTTTGACCAAGCCTGTGCCAAAGAACTGCTGCCAAAACCGATTCACGGTTACCCGCGCGGTGAGCGGGTTCTCGTCGGACACGAGCCAGTTCGCGAGATCCAGCCGCGTCAGCCGCCGATCGGGCTCGCCCTGCATCGGTGGCAAGAAGGCAGGCACCGCAGGCTGTACCGGTTCACCCGCCGCATCGTACTGGCCCCGAAGCATCACAAACGATTCACGGATCGTAGGTGCGTCCCGATAAATGAACGTGCCCGGCGGGGAATCCTCGGCGACGATCCGTGACTCGCGTGCCGTTTCCCACACCGTCCGTGCGGCGGCCAACTCTGCCGTAGCGGGGCGATTGACGACTGCCACATAAAAGCGACGCAGGGCATCAAGGGCTTCCGCCGTGATTTCGCCATCAGATCCCGCGCGCACCGCAGCGTGGTATTCCCCAGGTAGATCCGGTGGTGGCGTCGTGCCAACGGCTATTCGCCACAGTTCAAACGACTCCAGTGGATCACTCTCGGGATTGGGTCTGCCGGCCAGTACCGCATGGTCCCAAAAGGCGACCCCCGAGTTCTGTGAGAAACTGATTGAGGCGATTCGGTCGCCCGGCTTGAGCTTGAGATCCGATGCGGCCACCTTGAGCCGCACCCATTGGTCTGGCTGGAACTCCGGCTCCGTTCGGCCCTTGCGGATGAAGCCTGCATCGGTGCGCTCCCAAACGACGGCCCCCTTACCCGGAACGGTGAGTGTCACGGAGGTGGGAACATTGACCGGATCGACGCGCAGCGACACCTCAATCGCTCCTTCGGGTAGCACCGTCAACGGCCGCAGTTTGAACTCAATGGTGTCGGTGAGCGCTCGAGCCGAGGCTTGGCGGATGACCCGCCGGCCTGACGGAGCCCCAAAGGCAGGATCAAGTTCCCAGGTCACCGCATTTCGTGTTGAACTACGCGATATCGCACCTACGGGGAAGGCATCATCAAACAGCACATCGCCAATCCATTCCGGGGAATCACTAGCCAAGTCGCCTTCGGATTTCACGGTCAGTGCTCGGCGTTTGGCCGGCTCCAGATACGTCGTGTGGCTGGCGATCGATTGCAGCCACCCCAGCGCCTCGCGTTCCACCTTGCTGGCCGCCTCGGCGGCCGCTTTCTGCGCCGCAGTGGGCAGCTTGATGTACGGCGCCGTCGTGTCGATATTGCCGTCCATCGCGGGGTCAGCAGCGTTGTTGAAAAACGCGTACAGCGAGTAAAACTCGCGTGTGGACAGCGGATCGTATTTGTGATCGTGACACGCCGCACAACCTGCGGTGAGACCAAGCCAGGCCTCGGCGACCGCTGTCGTGCGTTCTACGGCGTAGCGATAGACGAACTCCGCATCGATCGCGCCGCCTTCGCTCGTGGTGACCGTACAACGATTGAAACCGGTCGCGATCAATTGTTCGGTGGTCGGCTCGGGGAGCAGATCCCCTGCGATTTGCCAGCGCGTGAACTCGTCAAACGGCAGATTGTTGTTGAACGCCTGCACGACCCAATCACGATACGGCCACATCTGCCGCTCGTTGTCCAAATGCAACCCGTGCGTGTCGGCGTAGCGAGCAACATCGAGCCAGTGACGGGCCATCTCTTCCCCGTACCGGGGTGACGCCAAATATCGGTCCACCATCCGTTCGTAACTGCCTGGTCGAGTGTCGCTCAGATAGGTGTCGATTTCGTCAAGCGTGGGCGGTAATCCGGTCAGAGCAAAACTGACTCGACGAATCAGCACCTCCGGGCGTGCTCGCCCCGCAACCGGAAGTCCCTCGCGCTGCAGATGCTCCTCTAGAAAGGCATCAACGGGATGAGTACCGACCGCGGCAGCCGGCAGCGCCGGTGACGTAATCGGCTCAAAGGCCCAATGGCGTTGGTACTCTGCCCCATGTTCAACCCACCGCCGCAATATCTGCTTCTGTTCGTCACTCAGCGATTTCCCAGAACTCGGTGGCGGCATCATCTCCTCTTCATCCTCCGACAGAATCCGCTGGATCAGCGGACTTGCCTCGGGTTGACCGGCGACAATTGCTTGTTCGTCCCCTAGCTCCGGAGGCAGATCCAGCCGCAAATCGGCTTCCCGAGTTTGAGCGTCGGGCCCGTGGCAACGAAAGCAGGCATCGGCGAGGATCGGGCGAACGTCGCGATCGAAGGAAACGGTCTCGCTCGCGCTCGCTGATAGGGTCGTCCCGCACACCGAACTAATCGTCCAAAGACCAAGGAGTGCAGCCGCGCTCGGTTTCATCACAATCAACTCGCTCATTCGACTCATTAAAATCGTTCTCTACCGCGAGGGTCGTTGTCGTCGGCAGCAGGCTCGGCGGTTGCTGACTCGCAAGGTCTTGTCAGGAGTGTGCAGGCTACGGAGCCTCGCGCCGCAATACGAGCCAGATCAGTTTGCCACGGCCGGATTAGTAGGAAGGTGGGGGCTGTCCATTATGCCAGATCCCGCTCGCAAAAGGGCAAACCATTTTTGATTTGCCGAGAAGTGCCTGAGGGATGGAATCAGTCGCCGCGCAGCATGCGCACGCGGTAGGCCTCGCTGTCGCCGATGTACACGTTGCCGTGCTCGTCGGAGCAGATGCCGTGTGGCCGAGCCATCCGGCAGCGAAGCGGATCGCCATCCGGACCGTCACCTCGCTGGCCATCTCCTACCACCGTCTCAAGCAACCCGCTGTGCGCTCGCACGACCCGAACGGTATGGCTCTCGGTGTCGGCAAAATAGATGTCGCCGCTCGGGGCAATCGTCACGCCCTTGGGACCCGATAATTGAGCGAGTTTCGCATCGCCACCATCGCCTGTGTAACCGCTTTTCCCCGTGCCGGCGAGATGATGAAGTGTCCCTGATTGCAAATTGATCCGGTACAGCGCATTCCCTTCGCGGAGCGCCAGCACCAAACTCTGTTGTCCGTCGAAATCTAAGGCACGAGGACCGTTGAGCGGCGTGCCTGCGAGCACGGCTCCGTCGGGAGTCGCTTCACGTCCACCGGTGCCGGCAAACGTGCTGATGGTACCGGTGGTCGCGTCCACGCGGCGAATTCGATGATTGCCGATGTCGCAAATATAGAGATGGCCATCGGCATCAATCGCGATCGAGTGAGGCTGCTTGAGCTGGGCCTGATTTGCCGGCCCACCGTCACCTGAAAAGCCTTCTTCGCCCGTGCCGGCGATCGTCGAGATGATACCGGTGCGAGCGTCGACGCGACGGACAACAGCGTTCTTCATCTCTACGAAGATCAGGTTTCCCTGGAGGTCAAAACGCACCTCGTAAGGTTCATTGAGCTTCGCTTGGCGAGCATCTCCGCCATCCCCGCTATAGCCCTTTTCGCCGCAGCCTACCACTGTCGAGATGATTCCAGTGCTCCGGTCGACGCGCCGGATTACGTGATTGGCAATGTCGCAGATGAACAACGCGCCGTCGGGACCAATCTCGACGCCGTAAGGTTCACCAACGGCAGCGTGGGTTGCCAGTCCACCGTCGCCACCGGCCGATTTTTCACCGGTTCCCGCCACGCTGGTGACTTCTGCGGCCAGCGAGGCGTCCGCCGTTAGCAAAACGGCCATGACACAACCCAAACACAATTTCCAATACGGACTCATCAGGAGAGCACCTTCCGGTCAGAAACAATTACTCCAGGCCCACTCGACGGTAGAGCTTAATCAATCCACCGCCAGAAGCCCAACCAATTGCCGCGTGCGAGTGATTGTCTTCAACTGCCAAGCGTTCGCACGCCTTGGCAGCAGCGCGGTGGGTACAATTCACGCTTGTCCCCTACTCCGATTTCCCCCGTGATCCTCGCAGGAAGAGTTTGATGAGAACAACAATGGCTTGGGCGCTTGCGCTGACGCTTGGCTGGACAACTTCAACTGCCGCCGAAGATGCTTTTCCCAAGTTCACTCCCCGGGTGCTCGACCCGGCAATCGGCAAGGTCTGCTATGCGGTCACGCTGGCGGATGTGGATGGCGATGGCAAGCAAGACGTGGTGGCGGTCAGCGAAAACCGCGTGCTCTGGTATCAAAATCCAACTTGGCAAAAACGCGTCATCATTGAAGATCAGACACCGCTCGACAATGTTTGCATCGACGCCCACGACATTGACGGCGATGGGCTGGTCGACTTCGCCTTGGGAGCGGGCTGGACGCGGACAGGGACCATTCACTGGCTCCAGCGTGGAGCTTCGCTTGATGACCGCTGGACGGTGCACTTCGTTGCCGAGGAGCGTTCCGTTCATCGCATGCGGTTTGCCGATGTGCTGGGGACAGGAAAGCCGCAGCTGGTGGTCTCGCCTTTGAATGCCTCGGTTGCACCGGGGGTGCGTTTATTGGCGTTCGAAGTACCCAACGATCCCGTCAACGAACGCTGGCGACCAACCGTCTTGGACGACACGCTCAACCGGATGCACAACCACTGGCACGTTGATCTCGACGCCAGCGGCAACATCGATACGCTTACGGCCAGTCGTGAAGGCGTGCATCAGATCAGCCGCCGCGCGGGCAACTGGGCTCGCACGAAACTCGCCGATGGTGCCTCTGCTGAACAGCCCGATCAGCGCGGCGCCGGCGAAATCAAACACGGTCGGATGCGAGATGGCGGTTTCTTTCTGACGACCGTTGAGCCCATGCACGGCAGCATGCTGGCCGTCTACTTGCCGCCCCAACAAGGCGACATGTGGCAGCGATTTGTGATCGACGAAGGCTTCCGCCGGGGACACGGCTTGTGGACCAGCGATCTCGACGGTGACGGACAGGACGAAATCGTATTTGGACACAGTGACACGCCGGGCACCTTTGGCGTGATCGTGTATCGCTTGGTCGACGCAGCCACAGGCGAATGGCAGAAGCACGTCATCGACGCTGGCGGAATGGCGACCGAGGATCTGGTGGTCGGCGATTTGACCGGCGACGGTCGGCCTGACATCGTCGCCGGCGGGCGCGCGACCGGCAACGTCATCCTCTATATCAATGAACCTTAGCTCCGTCCGACCGCTGTGATCGCGGCCTCACAGCAGCGTTTGCATAGCCCGTCCGCGTAAGCCCGCGGACGGACAGGCTCCCCCTCACTGGTAAAGTCGCCTTAACAGTGGGCAGCGTCTGCTCAGGGATGTCGCACCCTCTGCGCTGCTCGCGCTGCACAAGTCGTTGGTCCCACTTTTCTTTTGCAGCACTTCTTCACTGACTAGCGGCGTGAATTTTCGCTGCACCCTAGGCCCAGTGCTCACCTCTCGCCGAGTGTCCACGGCGACGGCCCGAGTTGTGAACGTGCCCCAATGCTCGCCGCCGGACTTGGTATGGCAATCGCAATGCGGCTGGGCGTGGGACGGCCGGTCGGCCTTTGTTATTCAACCGCAAGCTTTACAACACAAGAAACTGGACAGGCAGCATCTATGAGTGGATATCTGATTGATATGGATGGCGTCGTTTACCGCGGATCAGAACTGATTGCCGGCGCAGAACGATTCATCCGCCAGCTGCGGCAGAACGATGTCCCCTTTCTGTTCCTGACCAACAACAGTCAGCGGACCTGCCGAGATGTGGTGACCAAGTTGCAGCGGATGGGGATTGAAGTCGAAGAGCATCATATCTACACCTGCGCGATGGCAACCGCCCGCTTTTTGGCTACTCAAAAACCGGGTGGAACTGCATTCGTGATCGGAGATGGTGGCTTGATGACAGCTTTGCACGCGGCGGGTTATTCGATTGTTGACCGTGACCCTGATTTTGTGGTGGTCGGCGAAGGGCGTTCCCTGAATTTCGAGATGGCAGAAGCGGCCCTCGGAATGATCCTCAATGGCGCCAAACTCGTCGCTACCAATCTTGATCCGAACTGCCCAACCCAATCAGGAACGCGGCCTGGATGCGGCGCGATTGTCGCCATGTTGGAGACCGCCTCGGGTGTCAAAGCTTTTAGTGTCGGCAAGCCGAGTCCAGTGATGCTCCGTGCGGCACGCAAGGAGTTGGGACTTTCGTCGGCTGAGACAACTGTGATCGGTGACACAATGGACACGGACATCCTCGGCGGTGTGCAGATGGGCTACCGCACCATTCTCGTGCTCAGTGGCGGCACCTCGCGACAGGATTTGACACGCTACGCGTTCTCTCCTGATTTGATCGTGGAATCGATTGCGGAGCTCGACCACGAAGAGCTGATGCAGCGATTTGATGATCGTCCCCAAGTGGTGCAAGCGACCGCTCAACCGCGTGCTCGTCGCGGAACTCGGTCGCCGCTGGCGGTCGGCTAAGGACAAACCCACCCCACGGGACATCGCAGTCTCGCCGTCGCCCGCGCCGAGCTGGTATAACTTGAGCGAAACGGCCTGCCATGTTACGCTAGGGCGTCGAAATCCCACCTCGCCGACCCGCTGTCGGTCCCCGCCTGCATCGAGTGAATCGCCATGGAAGTACGGCATTTGGTGACTGCCACCTGTTTGTTGTCTGCGATCACCTTTTCGGCAAGGTTAGCACCCGCCCACGAATCGCCGGCTGACGGCGATTTGACGTTCGAGCGGGATATTCGCCCCATTTTGCGAGCGCATTGCCTGGATTGTCATGGGGCAACCGAGGACATGGAAGGCAACCTCGACCTGCGTTTGGTGAGACTGATGCAGGCCGGCGGCGACTCGGGGCCGGCAGTGGTCCCGGGCAATCCTGACGAGAGCTTTCTGCTGCAACGCGTGCGGGATGGTGACATGCCGCCGGGCGAAGCAAAAGTTTCTGAAGTTGAACTGCAGACTTTAGAACGCTGGATCGCCCAAGGCGCTCCGACGGCGCGGCCGGAACCAGCCGAAATTGGCCCCGGCCTGCCCGTTCTGCCTGAGGATCGCCAGTGGTGGGCGTTCCAACCGCTGCGGCGGCCTGAGACCGCTGAAACAGCTGGCGATCATTCCATCCGTACGCCGATCGATGCGTTGCTTGCTCAGGCGATGCCAGCTGGGCTGTCGTTCTCGCCAGATGCAGACAAACGCACGTTGATGCTGAGACTGTATTTTGACCTCGTCGGCCTGCCGCCGAGCGAGGAGGAAATTCAGCAGTTCTTACAAGATGATTCACCGGCCGCCTACGAACGACTGGTCGATCGGTTGTTGCAGTCGCCGCATTATGGAGAGCGCTGGGGGCGGCACTGGTTGGATGTGGCTGGCTATGCCGACTCCGAAGGGCGTACCAGCAGCGACGCCCCGCGCCCCTGGGCTTATAAGTACCGTGATTACATCGTCGATGCGTTCAACCAAGATCTCCCGCTCGACCAATTGATTCACCAACAGCTCGCGGGTGATGAACTCGCCGGTCCGATCAACGGCGAACTGACGACTGAGCAGGCACGGTTGTTGACCGCCACCGGTTTCCTGCGAATGGCAGCCGACGGCACAGGCAGTGGTGACAACTCTCCTGAGGCGCGAAATCAAGTGGTCGCTGATGTGATTCAGGTCGTTAGCACATCACTGCTGGGCCTCAGCTTCGCCTGTGCCCAGTGTCACGACCACCGCTATGACCCGATTTCACATACTGACTACTTTGCCCTCCGCGCGGTTTTCGAGCCCGCCCTCGACTGGCAAGCGTGGAAAACCCCACAGCAACGCTACGTTTCGCTTTACACCAACGCCGAGCGACAGCGGGCGGCCGAGATTGAAGCTCAGGCTCAAGAGCTCGTGGCCCAGCGAAATGAGAAGCAAAAGAAATACCTTGCCGAAGCGCTTGATAAGGAGTTGCTGAAGTATGAAGAACCGCTGCGGGGAGAGCTTCGCAGCGCTTATGAGACACTTGCTGGCGAACGATCGGAGGAACAAAAGGCGTTGCTCACGAAGCATCCCAGCGTAAACATCACCCCTGGCGTGCTCTATCAATACAATCAGGCGGCCGCCGACGACCTAAAGAAAGACGCGGATCAAATCGCGGCGCTCCGCGCCCAAAAGCCACCCGAACAATTTATCCGGGCACTGACGGAAACTCCCGGCCATATTCCCGAAACCAAACTATTCCACCGCGGTGATCATCGTCAGCCCAAGCAAGCGGTGTCGCCCGCGGCACCGACAGTGCTTTGTCCAGAAAATGACTACCATCCTTTTCCCACCGATGATCCCGAATTGCCGACGACGGGACGCCGGCTGGCCTTCGCTCGTTGGCTGACCAGCCCAGAGAACCCGATCACGGCGCGGGTCTTGGTCAACCGCATTTGGATGCATCATTTCGGTCGTGGGCTGGTAGAAACGCCTGCCGATTTTGGACGCTTGGGAGCCAAACCGACGCACCCTGAGTTGCTCGACTGGTTAGCGTCGGAACTGATGGCTCAGGACTGGAGCCTCAAGCACCTCCACCGCGTGATCGTGCTCTCGACGGTCTACCGCCAGGCGGCCCAACGCGACGAAGAGAAATACGCGGTTGACGACAGTAACCATTATCTCTGGCGTCAGTCGGTCAAGCGTTTGGAAGCCGAAATCGTTCGCGATCGGATGTTGGCAGCCAGCGGTCAACTGGATCGCGACCTATATGGTCCGGCCGTAGCAGCCAAAGAAGACGAAACCGGACAAGTGGTCGTCGCCGACAATAGCGGCCGCCGCAGTCTCTATATCCAACAGCGCCGCAGCCAACCGGTAGCGATTTTACAAGCATTTGACGCACCGGTGATGGAAATCAATTGTGAGCGTCGGCCTTCCTCAACCGTCGCGACTCAATCTCTGATGCTGATGAACGGAGCCTTTGCGCTCGATGCAGCGAAACTGCTCGCTCAGCGAGTCCTCCGTGAATCCGGTTCCGAGCACGCGGGTGCCAGCGAGCTGACGGCGGGCCTTCCGGCGATTCAGCCCCCCGCCCCGCCTGCCTGGCAATATGGCTATGGACAAATCGATGAGTTAAGCCATCAAGTCGTTCAGTTTACCACTCTCCCGCATTTCGAATCGGGGGCCTGGCAAGGCGGCTCGAAGCGTCCTGACCCCAAGCTCGGTTGGGTATTCTTAACGGCGACGGGTGGCCATACCGGCAATCCGCCTGAGTTTGCTGCCATCCGTCGCTGGACCGCAACACGACCAGGCGTGGTCAACATCACCGGTGTCTTGGGGCATGCCAGTCCCAATGGCGACGGTGTGCGTGGGCGACTGGTTTCCAGCCGCCACGGTCTGGCAGGCGACTGGTTGGTACACAACAACCAAGTTCCGACAGACGCAACCTCTATTCATGTTGAGGCGGGAGATACCATTGACTTTGTCACGGACTGCCGCGGCGATGTGAATGCGGACTCGTTCTCATGGACGGTCCAGATCACGCTTGTAACCGGCGAGAGCACCTCCGAAGTGTGGAATTCTCAGGAAGGTTTCTTGGGACCGCAGCCAGGCGGCGAATCGCTCCATCCTGGTCACATCATCCGTGCCTGGGAACTGGCCTACTGTCGTCAGCCGTCGCGCGACGAATTGGAACTCGCGATCGAGTTCATCAATGAGCAGCGAGCAGCGATCGCGGCTC
>CALELC010000190.1 GCA_937904535.1 uncultured Planctomycetaceae bacterium | reverse complement strand
CGAACAACGGCGATCATTCGCCAGAATCTGACCTTTGCGATCGGCGCAATGGTGGTGCTGGTGATCGGCGGGCTGTTTTTCGCTCCCCCCCTGCCGCTGACGGTCATCGGACACGAAGGAGGAACCGTGCTGGTCGTGCTGAACGGTTTGCGCCTGCTCGCTTCCGGATCCTCAGCTTCCAGATAAGGATCGCCGGCGAGGATTTCTTTCCGCATCGAGCCCATCCGAACTAAAAATCCTCGCCGACTCGGTGGCGCGACCTTTTTGAACGGCGTGAGCTTTGGTGTGGCAGCACTTTTGTACCGCGCGACAACTCGCGAAACGCCTGAATGAGCAGGTCGCTAAGACGCCCTGCCAACGCTTGGGCAATCTCCTCGGCGGCAGGCTCCAAGAGCCGGCGGCGGGAAAGTTACTTTGCTGTTTTCGTGAGATCTTCGATGACTTCATCGCCGCGCATCGAGATCGTTTTGATCGGTTTGGCGCCGAAATCGACCTGCTTCAAGTCCACCATCCGGATCTGGCTGTTTTCATAAGTGCGAAAGTAGTAACGCAGGTTCTTTAAATCGGCGGCACTCGTCCAGAGGGTATGGTCCGCGACCGCGACGCCGTGCTCGACGCTCATCGCCGCCCCTTTGGGAATGTCGAACTGGTTCAGCAGATGAAAGGCTTGTAAGACACCGTCCTTCGCGGTTTCCACCGGTAAAGCTGTTTGCGTGTACGCGACCGCGCGCACGAACCGCGAGGGTGGCGTGAAGTCGCCCGGTAAGCCGAGCATGCCGCTGCCCTGGCCGAGCGGCGTGATTCTCTTCCCCGCCAGATCGATTCCCTCGGAGTTTCTGGCCGTCATGGTGACGTAGTTGCTGAGGTTGGTTAGGTGCCAATCGAACCGCGGTGAGTTCGTCATCGCGCCCAACGGGTTGGGGTGCACGATCAGTTCTCCGCCCACGTGTTCCAAGACGACCGATGCGCCGCTGGCGTCGGTCGCAATCCAGTGCAGTGGCGGCACGAACCCCATCGCCTCCATCACCACTTCACCGACAAAAACCTGCTGGGCTGCTTTCACAGCTTCTTCAACGGTGCCGCAAGTGCCGAGTAAGTAGGCGCTGAGTTGCCAGGGAGCAAGCGTCCGGCTGGCATCCTCGGGTTGGACTTGCGGGTACTCCGCGTAGCCGGGGAAGTAGAACACGCCGACGTGCAGCCCCTTTTCATTCACGGCATCGGCGACAAACGGTTCATCCAAAGCATTGGCTCCGACGATTCCGTACCGGGTCGTCCAGCGCATTCCGGGCTTGTCGCCCGGGGCCGTTCCTTGGAACGCGTACCCCCTGGGCACGATGATCACGTTCGACTTGAGGTCCATCCCGAACTCCATCGTCCGCGCGAAAATCACTGAGCCATCGCCTGGGCGGATGGTGATGCCAGTGCAAGCGAGGGCAGCGGTGGCGCCGAGCGTCAGCAAGACGGCCAACGCCCACTTCAAGCTAGAGCGGACGATACGGAGCATCAATTTTTCCTTGGAGTGCAGCGGGTAAACCGACCAGAGTAACCCGACCGTCCGCAGGAATACAGGACACGGCACCGTCCTCTGGTCAGGTTCTCGCTGCTCACGTTTTCCTCGAACCGTGGACCGGGCAGGTGGCAGAGTGATCGATCGGCGGAGCGATCGACCACCATCGCCGATCGATTGGCCGGTGCAGGGGAGGGCGGAGGCAGGGGATGGCGGGCGAGGAGGCCGGCGAGTCCACGCCAGCCGTACTTACATCGTCCAAGACCTTCGCCCGCAAAGCCAAAGAAGCAACCGGCCTCAGCTACCAAGCGCTCGTCGAGCGGCTCGACCAACGCCACCTGGGTATTTGACCGATTGCCTCACTGAAAACGTGACCTAAGCTTGCAGGTGCTGTCATTGACGGCCTGCCCCTGACGTGCGGCATTTCGTTACTCGCGTTGAATCTGTCGGGCGAGCATCGGTGCAAACTGATATGGATTATTGATGACAAAAAACTTCTATGCACGAACGCTTCTTGCCGCCGTCCTTGCCGTTGCCCTGTTAGCGGGACGCTCGGTCGGTGAGGATGGCTTGGCTGATGCGATACCCGCCTACAGCCAGCTGGAAGGCACCTACTACGTCACGCTGCTGAGCCACCAAGCGAGCGGAATCTACATCGTCGATCCGAAGGTCGTGCGAATCGGCACCAGGTCGTTCCTGACTGGCAGGGAAGAAGGGAGCCAAGAGGGCGTACGCAAAACAGAATTCAGCGGTGGAACCGCGTACGTCGACCTCAAGCGAATTGCAACCATTCAGCAGGTGCCGCGAGCCAGGTGACACAGCCAGGGCGTGATCTTGACAACCCGGTATTCCCGGCGACTGACAGCTCGAAGCGAGCCAGCCCCGGGCCACTGCAAAAGGTCCATCGACGGGAGCTGGCAGATCAGCGATTGATGGTTCAGCTCGCCTCGCCTGAGCCGGGGCGGGTTTGCTGCTGCGATCGGTTGCGGAACAACTGCCGCGTGTGGTCGAGCGGGTGTGCTTTGCCTTCGGTGTCGCGGTACTTCCAGAACGCCCAGCCGTTGGTGGCGGGTGTTCCGCCGACGAGGGTGCCGCGGGCAAAGCTGGCTACGGTCGAGCAGCTGTCATACCTCTGTCCATCGAACTCCACACTGCCATCGGCCAGGACCGTAGCCTTCAGTTCGACGCCTTTGTACTTCCTGAACAGGCTCAGCGGCGCCGAAATCGTTCCGGTCACCTTCACTCCCGCCGACACCATGTCCTTGCGCCCACTACCGAATCTGATCCTGTTGAAGCGGGATTGAGCACTCTAGGCGACCCTGAGCCAATTGCCGGCAACAGGCTCCCCGTACACAACCCTCTTCGTACACGCTCTCGGCCATTCTCAAGTCATAAGTGCTTGTCAAGCAGGAGATTAGCGGTTCCGAGTCCCGGCCGGTCACACGCTCTCGCAAGCAACCGTTTACTGAAAATGATGACGCCGGTTAACGAACCTGCGATTTTTAGAGAGCGCCGGTGCGGCAAACAGAGAGCGCTCGTGCGATTCTGAGAGCGCGGCATTCTAACGATCCGAACCGTCGCAACGACCACCCGGCTTCGGACAGCAACCTCAGCCCGAACGCTCGCGCAGCCGCTGCTGAAGTTCCCGCTCCAGCACCATGAGTTGCTCGGTGCCCAATCGCAACAACTCCTCGGTGGTTGCCGGGGTGTCGCCGTTGAGGTTCTGCAGGAGTTTCACGCGGCCGACCAACTCACCCTCTTGCCGGCCTTCCTGTCGGCCTTCCTGGCGACCTTCTTCTCGCGCCTGCAGGTTCCGGGCCCGCTCGTCGCGTTCCAGCTTCAGACGCTCGTTGTAC
>CALELC010000189.1 GCA_937904535.1 uncultured Planctomycetaceae bacterium | reverse complement strand
GTCAGCAGGACGGTCAGCGCTCCCATCGCGACGACGCCGCGCAACAAGCTGGTTACTTCAGGGACATCCAGTAATACGCTGCGCTGCACCCAGGTGATCACTAAGGCGAACCCGGTCGCAGCAGCGACCTGCAGAAATACTGCGACAAAAGCGCTGTTGATCATGTCGCGTCGCGACACCGGGTGCAGAAAGTCGAGCGACAATGCTGAGCGACGTCCAAGACATGCGATCGCCACGATAAGGCAGCCGATGTAGAGTACTAGGAACACAGTGTAAAACAGAACGGTAAGCCGCGCTGAGTAGGTCAGGCGAATGCTAAGAAGGTAGAAGGCCGCGCAGCTGATGATGGCGACGATTGCAAGCCCGCGGAGTAACTTCAGCGGCGTCTGCCCGAGGTACCACAACTGGCAAAGCGCCAGCCTCGAACCTTGCCGTAACCTTGCTGACGCGGCTTGCACGGCGTGTTCCCAACCTCTCCTTTGACCAGCCAGGTATTTGTCGCCGAGTCGCCGCAGCGCCACACTATTGCTGCGTTCGCTCAGCTCCCGAAGCGTCATCGCCGGCGCTAATGCCAGCTCGGCCCAGTTACGATGCAGACTGACAAAAGGGGACAGGCCGACGCAAACTGCCATCAAGGATGCGAGCAACATTCCCCTGGCGACCATCGGTAATGCACCGATCAGAAATTGATCCATCCACTGGAACAACTGCGGCGGCAATTGAACCGAGCCGGAAACGAAAAGAGCGATGCCCAGGAAAAACACAATAGGAAGATACTGAGTCCAGCCAGGTGGCGCAGACAGCATCTGATTCCACCAAGCATTGAACGCCAGGAGACACGCTAACGTGGCTGTGTACACGGCCGCCGCTGCAAGGAGGCTGACCTGATGACGGTGCACGGATAGGATTAGAGCCAGTACGGCCCCGAGCATCAGCAGCCCGGCAACACCCAGATGACGTCTCGCAAAACCAGGCAACAACTGCGATGCAGGAGCTGAAAACTGGCTGGTTAATTGCAGCACGAGCAGCCCCATCGCGACGAACAATGTAGTCGCACTGCCGCTGATCTTCATGAGCTTGCTGCGGTCATAGGTCGCGGCCCGGACGGCTGTTGTTGGCAATGCGCTGGCGACCGCCTCCAATTGCACCCGTTCTTCCGCTCGTTGGTTGCCCCCTACCCACAGATGCGTCAAACGCGGGTGTTCACGGAAAACTTCAGCAACGTTCTCCTTTAGAATCGGATCACAACTTGGGTCGGGCTCGACGTTGCCAGCAAAGTAGCCAATTCCCGGCAAATAAAAAGGCTTGAGCGTCAATCGCTGCAGCTCCGGCAGTCGGCTCAGCTCGCTTAATATTTGGCGACGATAAGGACTCGCCACTGGAGCGTCGGTCAGGTTGTAATTGCCATGAGAAATGACCACCGTTGTTAGTTTTGGCAACGTCTCCAGCGGCCTAAGTGAAGCAGGCAAATCGAGTGTTTGCAGCTCTAAATATTCCAGCGATTGAATCTTCGCCAGCAAATCGATGTGACGCTCCGTGATCGGCAGATCTCGCACCCGGACCGCACGCAGCTGCGTCAGCGCCGCCAAGGTTTCGGGTTTAACGAAAGGGAGCTGCTGCATGTCAAACTGCAGTGTCTCCACGTTCGGGAACTGCAGGAGCGCGTGCTGCAATTCGTCAAATGTTCGCAGCTCAGCGCGTCGTGTCGCTGGATCCCTGTTCTTGAGCGTGATGTCCATCCCCATGGAATTGAAGTCGATCGCAGCGATTTCAGGATGGACCGTACCGTCACTCACCCAGCGCAGGAAGGTTTCGCCATCGCGCAGCACACTAGCTCCGGCTTGATCAAACGGCGACGGAAACGCATCGCGGAGCTGTGTTGACTTTGAATCAGCCAGCAGGGCAAAGCACCCGAAGCCGACAATCAGAAATGCTACCCACATCAGCGGTCGCATCGTGTAAGTCTTCAAGACGGCCAGCGTCTGCGCAAAGATGGAAACCTTACGCATCGTGTAGCTCCAAGAAGATGTCTTCAAGATTCAAATCTTCGACGTCGACGCTTACGTCCCAACGACTGCGGATATCATCGAGCAATTTTGCATCGACTGCGGCGACGGCAACGACTGCCGTTTTCCCGGCGATCTCCGTGCGCAGCGATCCGGGAACGGCGAACTCACGGGGCAAGTCGGCAGCACTGTGCACACGAATGCGTTTGACACTGTCTTTGAGTTCATCCAGCTCCCCAAAAAAGTCGATTACGCCATTGCCTAAGATCGCGACATGCGAGGCGACGCGCTCCAGATCGGAAGTAATATGCGTGGAGAACAGCACGGTATGGGTACCATCGCTGGTCGCGTCCAGCAGGGAACGCAATAAGCCGCGGCGACCGATCGGATCCAAACTTGCCGCCGGCTCGTCGAGCACCAGCAGATCCGGCCGATGTCCCATCGCTAGGATCAGCCCCAGCCGCTGAAGTTCGCCGCCCGACAGATTGCGTACCCAGGCCGAACCGTCGAGTTCCCATTTTCGAAGCAACTCGCTACACCACTGGGGATCCCACTGCGGGTAGAACGCGCCGGTGTAGTCGATGACCTGCCGCACCGTCATCCAGGGATAAACCTTCACCGTCTGAGGCACGTAGCCCAGTCGTGCCTTGGTTGCAGCAGACAGGTCCCAGGGATCTTCCCCAAACACGGTTGCGGTTCCCGCCGTGATCCGCAGCAACCCGAGCAAACACTTGATCAAGGTGCTTTTGCCAGCTCCGTTGGTTCCCAATAGCCCAACGACCGAGCCTGTGGGAATGACCAGGTCCACTCCCCGCAGCACCTCGGTCTTGCCATACGATTTCTGCAGGTTCGCGCAGCGAATGACATCAGGAGCCATCGGGCCTTCCCCTCAAAGTTTGGTGAATGACGCTCAAGATCTGTTCATCACTGAGCCCGAGTTGGCGGGCTCGGTGGAGCGCCGGAGCCACGTGTGCTTGGAACTCTTGCAGGCGATCGGCCAGCGAGCGATTGACCGGCGGAGCCGCGATCCGCATCCCTGTCCCACGCACGCGCTCGACCAGGCCGTCGGCCTCTAAACGCGAATACGCTTTGGACACGGTCATCATGTTGACTTCCAAAGCCTTGGCGAGCTCGCGCGTGCTGGGCAGCATGTCACCCGTCTTCAGCCCGCCGCTGGCAACCAGCGCCGCGACCTGATCAATGATCTGGCGAAAGATCGGCACCCCAGACGACGGCGCCACTCGAAATTGCTTGGGTTCCACTGCCATAGTGCATTACTATATCAATACACTACGAGCAGTCAAGAAAAATGTTCCAAACACAAGCCCGTGGATCAGCGGATCAGGGCCTGCACAATCTCGACGTTAGCAAGGGCGAGCCGGTATTTAGCGGCCGGAGCTGAGTTCCAGCGCCAGCAGTTCGCCAGCGGTTGCCGAGGTGGTGCGGCGGCAATAGAGCGTGCCGTCAGCTAGCGCCGGCAAAGAGCGATAAGTCCCTGCAGGTAACTCTGCCGTGGCCAGCGGGCGATAGGCCTCGCTGCCGGCTGCGAATAGGATCAGCCGACCGCCGGTATGCTGCGCCAGGATGTGACCTCCGACCGCGATCAGATGGGCCGTGCCAAAGTCATCTTGTCGCCAAGCGACCTGGCCATCACTCCAGCGGACACACCTTAACCCATCGTCACCGATATCCTCCCGACCGCTGATCGCGTACAGCCAGTCGCCAACACGGACAGGCGTCACGTACTGGCTGTTGATCACGTCGCGCGAGGCCCAAAGATCGGTCGGCGGATCGGCAGCTAGGTCGAGCTTGCGGCAGCCGATGCCGTAAGCCGCGGTCACCAGCAACTGCGTCTGATCGACCAGCGGAGTCGCAGCGTTGACCGTCGGTCCCCGGCGTCCAAAATCGAATTGACGCAGGATCTCACCCGATTCGGGATCGACCACAACGGTTTTCAGGCCGAGCACCGCTGCCACGCGGGTTTCACCGCCGAGTTGCAGGACGACCGGTGAGGCGTAAGCGGCTTGTTGATCGCTGGCGGTCCAGCGAGTCGTTCCGTCACGCGCATCGACGGCGATCAGCCCGGCTCCCCCACGGCCACCGATCGCGACGATCACCACCGAATCGACGACGATTGGCGAGCTGCCGGCACCGAAGTATCCGTCCTCGGCGTCGTAATCGGTTCGCAGTTCGCGCGACCACAGCGGTTTACCATCGGCCAGCGCCACGGCATGCAGATCTCCTGCAGCACCATAGACAAATACGCGGTCGTCTTGGATCAGCGGCACACTGCGGGGCCCGCGATCAGCGTCCACGCCGCCGCGGTAGATCGCCGGAAAGCTTGCGCGCCAGAGCCGGCGTCCGTCCTCGGTAGCCAAGCAATCGAGGTGTTCTTCGTCGCCCATGCGAT
Source organism: uncultured Planctomycetaceae bacterium (assembly GCA_937904535.1). Classification (GTDB taxonomy): domain Bacteria; phylum Planctomycetota; class Planctomycetia; order Pirellulales; family Pirellulaceae; genus UBA6163. The sequence goes on along the minus strand of CALELC010000189.1, from coordinate 5,896 downwards.
GCCACAGGAGCACCTTTTCGGTAGCTACCGCCACGCCGGCGTAGCCGGCTCCACAAGCCACTCGCCAGCGCACTGCCGGCGGCTCGGTCCAAGGTTCGACCGTTTCGCCGAGAGCTTGGGCGTCCCGGTTCGGGCCAAGGATTTGTGGCCAGTCGCCCGCTGCCAGTTGGCAGGTCGGCAACAGGGCAGCGATCAGCAGCGATACTCGGGCAAACATAGGGCAAACTCATCAGCAGGAACCGTCGGGATGAGCTGCTGATTCTATCGCTTGTGAGCCGCTTTGGCTGACTCCACTGGCCGAAGTCATTCTGCAGCGATCATGGAACCCGCTCGAACGCTTCATCGACGCGGCGGTCGAACTGAGCGAAGAGTTCGAGCGTTTCCGGTCGCGAGAGCACTTCCTGCACTCGCGCGGCGCCGATATCGACCTGCGGCGGCGGTTCGAGCGGTTCCGCAGTCAGCGCCGGGTCCTTTGCCAGTTGCTTGGCCTCGGCGGTTGCCGCGGCTCGCCAGCCGCTGACGGTCGCCAAGGCGTCACTGACGGCAGCGCGCACGACCTGGAAATCCATCCGCACAAACGCTTCGCTAAACGCTGCTCTCAGCCGTGACGCCGTCGCAGCGACCGGCTCGGCGTCCTGGGGAATCTTTCCCGCGCGCAAATAGCGGTCGAGCGTTCGCCCGAGCAACACCACCTGCAACACATCCAGCGGCACCCCGCGGATCGATGTCAGCACGGCCAACAACTTGCGAATCGGGAAAAACAGCAGCTTCAGCGGGACCTGCAGCGCGACCACGGCGCAGCCCGCCAAACAGCCGCTTCCCGCGGCGTAATAAGGTTTGAGTTCGTCGAGCGAAAGCTTGGCTTGATGCGCCGAAAGTGTTCGTGAGACCACGAACCGGCGGCACTGGCCCCGGATCAGGTCGTCGACAAACGGCAGAGGCACGAACCGCGCTGAGGCGGAGATCAGGCCAGCGACGATCCACTGATGAAACAATAGCGATGAGATCGGTGGTGGGTCAGGCGGACTAAACGGTTGTTCTGCCGTCACGAAAGGATTCCTGTACGAAGTTGCTCGCGGTCGCTCCCTGCGCGACGCACGCTCTCAGCTGCGAAAACCAAAGGTCGTAGGGAGCCACTGAAGCAAATCTCGAACCGAACGCTATCACGCCTGTTACGGTGATCAGAAGCGACCCAAGGAGCAATACGACGTGAAATCGGCAGCCGTTTCAGTTATGGTGAACCTCTTGCCCGCCGGACGACGGGAACCTCGTCGAGTTACCGAGAGACTGCATGCACCCCATTTTTTGCCGTTGGACGCTCCTGCTGGTTCTGGTGAGCCTCGGCTGTTGGGCTGACTCCCTGTGCCGGGCCGAACAGCCGATCGATTTTGCACGCGAGATTCAGCCGATCCTGTCGGAAAACTGTTTCCACTGCCACGGTCCCGATGCCGCCAATCGCGCAGCCGATCTGCGGCTGGATCAGCAGGCCGGTGCTGAGACGATGCTGACACCCGGCGCTCGCGAGGACAGTGAACTGTTCCGCCGGATCGCGGCGACCGACGACGAGGTAATGCCGCCGCCCGACTCCAACCGCGCGCTTACCGCCGCGCAGATTGAACTGATCGGCCGCTGGATCGACGAGGGTGCGGCTTGGGGAGAGCACTGGGCATTTGCGCCGCTCGTTCGCCCGGAAGTGCCCGCGTCGCAGCAGCATGCTGGCGAGCATCCGATCGATCGCTTTGTGCTAGAAATGCTCAGCCGCGAAGGAATCGAGCCAGCTCCGCCGGCAACACCCGCGGCGCTGCTGCGACGGGTGAGTCTCGATTTGACTGGCCTCCCGCCGACACTCGCAGAGCTCGATGCGTTTCTGGCGGATCCTTCGCCACAGGCTTACGCGCGAGCGGTCGATCGGCTGCTGCAGTCACCGGCATATGGAGAGCGGATGGCCTGGGACTGGCTCGATGCGGCGCGCTATGCCGATTCCAACGGCTACCAAGGCGATGGCGAGCGCACGATGTGGCCGTGGCGCGACTGGGTGGTCGAGGCGTTTAACCGCAATCTGCCGCTCGACCAGTTCACCCTCTGGCAGCTCGCGGGCGACCTGCTGCCCGATGCGACTTTCGAACAGCAGCTCGCCACCGGCTTTCTCCGCAATCACATGATCAACGGGGAAGGCGGGCGAATCGCTGAGGAGAATCGCATCGAATACGTGTTCGACATGACCGAAACCGTTGGCACCCTGTGGATGGGGCTGACGCTGAATTGTTGTCGTTGCCACGACCACAAGTTCGACCCGCTGACCCAGCGTGACTACTACCAGCTGTTCGCCTTCTTCAACCAAACTCCGGTCACCGGCGGCGGTGGCAATCCGCAGACACCGCCGGTGTTAGCCGTGCCCGACGCCGAGCAACAGCGGCAACTCGACGACCTGCAAACTCAGCTTGCTGAAGCGCGGCAAACGCTCCAGCAATACAATCAACAACTCGAGACCGCTCGGCCGCAGTGGGAACAAGCGACGCTGGAACGACTCGGCTCCGCCGGCCGCTGGCGTCAGCTGTCACCGATAACCTACACCGCTCAGTCACAAGACCTGACGCTGCTGCCCGATGGTTCGTTGCTGGCCAGCGGCGCCAATCCCGAACAAGACACCTACAACCTCACCTTCACGCTGCCGCCATCACGGGTGACGGGGCTGCGGATCGAGGCGCTGCGGCACGAGAGCATGACGGCTGGCGGGCTGGCGCGTTCGGACAGCGGCAACTTTGTCCTCACGTCCGTCGAGGTCCAGCTCCAGCGTGCCGGCCAGCCTGCGGTGCCGCTCAAAATCGCCTCCGGTCAAGCCTCCTTTGAACAAGGTGGCTTTAGCATCAGCGGAGTATGGGACGACGACCTGGCCAGCGGCTGGGCGGTGTACGAAGGCAAGCCGGTAGATCGCGATCATGAAGCGGTGCTGGTGTTGGCGGAGCCGATCGACCTCGATACCGATGCTCAGCTCAGCGTCACGCTGCGTCACGAGTCGCCGCATCGGCATCATCATCTCGGTCGGGTTCGCCTGTCGGTTACGGGCGACGCGACACCAACGCTCACCGGTCAAGATGATGAGTTGCTGGCGGCCCTGCAGCTCGCTGCTGAAGACCGATCCGAAGCCCAGCAGACGTTCGTCACGGAACAGCAGCGCCGCGAGGATGGCAGATATGCCGAGCTGGCCAAAGCGGTTGAATCGATCGAACAGCGGCTGACCGCCGTGCGCCGCAGCGTGCCCCAAGTGATGATCATGGGCGACCAGCCGCAGCGCCGCAAAACCTACATGCTGCAGGTCGGGCTGTACAACAAGCCCGGCGAAGAGGTAGAGGCCGACGTGCCGGGATTCTTGCCCGACCTGCCGGAGGGTGTGACTGCGAATCGACTCGCGCTGGCTCAGTGGTTGATTGACGATAGCAACCCGCTGACGGCTCGCGTTGCGGTTAACCGGTTTTGGCAGCAGCTGTTCGGCGTCGGGCTGGTCAATACACCCGAGGATTTTGGCGTCCAAGGCGAGCGGCCGAGGTACCACAAGCTGCTCGACTGGCTCGCCGCCGACTTCCGCGACAATGGCTGGGACGTTAAAGCGCTACTGCGTTTGATCGTCACCAGCCGCACCTATCAGCAGGCGTCGGGGATGACCGCAGCAAGTTTTGAACGCGATCCGGACAACCGGCTACTGGCCCGTGGGCCGCGCCGCCGCTTACCCGCGTGGATGCTGCGAGACCAAGCACTAGCGATTAGCGGTTTGTTGCAACCGCAGCTCGGTGGTAAGCCGGTCAACGGGTATCAGCCGCCGGGGATTTGGGAAGAAGCAACGTTCGGCCAAAAGAAATACGTCCAGGACCACGGTGCCGCACTGCATCGCCGCACGCTGTACACGTTCTGGCGGCGGATCGTCGCGCCGACAATGCTATTCGACAACGCTCCGCGGCAGGTCTGCAGCGTCTCGCCGCGGTTGACGAACACGCCGCTCCACGCGCTGACCACGCTCAACGAAACCACCTATGTCGAGTCGGCGCGCGGGTTTGCTCAGCGGGTGCTGGAAGCCCACTCGGATCCGCGTGAACGAATGATCTTCGCCTTCCGCTTGGCCACCTCCCGCATCCCCAGCGAGCAGGAAATCAACATTCTGCTGGGCCGCCTGCAAATTCTGCATGACCAGTTTGCCAGCGATCCCGCATCAGCCGAGCAATTACTGGCCATCGGCGAATCGCCGCGAAATCAGCAACTCAACCCGCTGGAACATGCGGCCTGGGCAGCGCTTTGCTCGCTGATTTTGAACCTCGACGAAACGATCACCAAGCCATGACCATGCCCTTCAACACCTCGCTGGATGCTCGGATCACCCGCCGCTCGCTGTTTGGCAAAACGGCCAGCGGAATCGGCGTCGCGGCGCTCGCCAACTTGTTGCAGCTCGACCTCGGCGCGACACCCGCATCTGCCGCCACGGCGCCGACCGTCGGCGCCGGTGCTCTGCCTGGCCTGCCGCACGTGGCTCCCAAAGCGAAGCGAGTGGTCTATCTATTTCAGAATGGAGCGCCCACTCACGTCGATTTGTTTGATTACAAACCGATGCTGCGGAAATGGCACGGCAAGCAGTTGCCGGCTGACCTGATCGGCGACAAGCGATTTAGCACGATGACCGGTGGGCAAGAGGAAAAACCCGCACTGGCTGAAGTTACGAAGTTCCAGCAACACGGCCAAAGCGGGGCCTGGGTCAGCAACTTCATGCCGCGGATTGCCGAAATCGCTGACGAGTTGTGCTTCATCAAATCGATGCACACCGAAGCGGTCAACCATGCGCCGGCAATCACCTTCTTTTTGACCGGCTCGGAAATGCCTGGCCGGCCGAGCATGGGATCCTGGCTGACCTATGGCCTGGGGCACCAAGCGCGAAATTTGCCCGAGTTCGTGGTGATGACCTCACGCGATAAAGAAGCCAGCTGTGGACAAATCTTCTACGACTTCTACTGGGGCAGTGGTTTTTTGCCGACCAAGTATCAAGGGGTGCAGTTCCGTGGCAGCGGTGATCCGGTCTTATACATTGCTAACCCAGACGGAATCAGCCGACAGATGCGCCGCGGCATTCTCGATGATTTGGCTCGGCTCAATAGCCTGCAACTTGAACAACTGGGCGATCCTGAAATTTCCACGCGGATCTCCCAATATGAGATGGCTTATCAGATGCAGGCCAGCGTTCCCGAACTGACCGACCTAAGCGATGAACCGCAGCACATTCTGGATCGTTATGGACCGGATGTCTTGCGTCAGGGCAGCTTTGCTTATAACTGCTTAATGGCCAGACGGCTGATCGAGCGAGACGTCCGGTTTGTGCAACTCATGCATGCCGGCTGGGACCAGCACCGCAATCTCAACACACAGTTAGAAATTCAGTGCCGTGATACCGACGCCCCCAGTGCTGCGCTCGTGCGCGATTTGAAGGAACGCGGACTACTCGACGACACGCTGGTGATCTGGGGGGGCGAGTTCGGCCGCACGCCGTTCCTGCAAGGCAAGATTGAAGAAACCGCCACCTGGGGCCGTGACCATCATCCTTACGCGTTCACCTTGTGGATGGCTGGCGGCGGAATTAAGCCGGGGATCAGCTATGGAGCGACCGATGACTTCGGCTTCAACTCGGTCGAGAACCGGGTGCACGTGCACGACTTCCAGGCAACCGTGCTACATCTGTTGGGGATCGACCACGAGCGGCTGACGTACCGGTTTCAGGGCCGGCAGTTCCGGCTGACCGACGTCCACGGCCGGGTCGTACAGGATGTCTTGCAGTGACACCGCTGACCGCAGCGGCGTGTGCATAAACTGCTTCACCCATTGGGCGGAAGCAGTATAACTAGCGGGTTTCCCGCCAATT
>CALELC010000188.1 GCA_937904535.1 uncultured Planctomycetaceae bacterium | reverse complement strand
TTCCCGTCGCGGACGGTAACCCCACTATCCAGCACTTCGCTGCCCGGGCCGATCAACGCTTCGAAGAAGCCCGGAACCGAGGGATCGACGTCGTTATCGATCAGGTTGCCTTGATCAGCCTCTGCCCCGGTAGGCAACGGAGCTCGTCCACTGCCTTGGGTATTGTCGGTTTTGACCTGCGGGCGGCCTTGCGGAGTGAAGCCAGCGCCGACCGAATCGTCGCCCAGGGCGGTCAGGATCACGTCAAAGTCCGGGTGGCCGACGATCTGCAGCGATCCTCCAATTCGATCTTCAATGTCGACGAACTGATCGGCTGCGGTTTGCAGCGAACCACCGGCGACGATCCCAGCGACTCGGGCGGGGATGGCCGGAGTGGTCGGCGTCGCCGGCACCGCTTCGGTGTTACCAAACTTGACCACCAGCGAGCCGCGGGCGTCGCTTTCCAACCGCAGCCCACCGTACACGTGCTGGTTGGGAACTTCGATCATGTCGCGGACGATGTGCACCATGTCGACGTCGTCCCAGACGACCTCGGTGGCGACTTGACCGCCACGGATCTCCATCCCGTTGAGTGAGTTGTTTTCCAAGCGGTTGCCGGCGACCAAGGGGCCACTGTTGCCGGTGAACTGCATGGCGTCGATGAAGCCGGTCGCACGGCCGGGGTCGGACTTCTCGTTCCACACCAAGCTATTGACGTCGAACGTCAACACTGGGCCATGGCCGTCGATGAAGTCGTTGTTGATGACGACTGGCTGAGCGCCCCGAACGAACACGGTTCCGCTGGCATTCTGGCCGCGGCCGACACGGTCGAGCTGATTGCCGTCGACAAAACCTCGACCGTCCGCATTCATCTCGAACCGGCTGTTGGCCAGCCGCAGATCGCCCTGGTGCACTTCGATCGTGTTGACCGAGGCAAAGCCACCGGGAATACGCGTGGTGCCACCGCCGCCAGCGATGACGGCGTGGTCGATGCTCGCCGACGAGGTCTGTCCGATGTAGATGCCGCCCCAGTCACCGCGCTGGAGCTGCTCGGTGCCCGCTGCACTGCTGGTATCGAAAGTGCCCCCGGCGCCGTAGCGATCGTCCTGAATGCTGGTGAAGACCACCGGATCGTTCGCCGTGCCTTCGGCGATCAAGTCCGCGCCAAAGGTCACGTCGATTCGCGCTCCACCGAGCTTGACCACCGTGCCTGGATCGATCGCCAAACGGGCGTCGGGCCGAGCGGTCAGCCGCAGGGTCTGGGGTGGCAGCGCTGCCGTGCCGGCAGCGGCTTGATCGATGTAGGTCGTGTCGGTGGTATTGAGCGTGGCGACCAGGGTGAAATCGCCCACGGTACCATCGGCGGCAACCGTCGCTCGGTACAGCTTCCGTCCGGTGAACCCGCTGCCGGCGGCAACCGTCGGCAACTGGCTGAGCTGGATCTGGCCGGTCTGCGAGAGTTCCGCCGGCGCCGTTGCGGTGCTGGCGAGGCTCTCCGACGTGGCCGACGAGAATGCCAAGCGGTAGACGTAGCTGCCAGCCGGCACCGCACCACCGCCAACAAGCCCTTGAGCCTGAATCAACAGACTCGACGGAGCCTGGGCTGCAGCGACCGGCCCACCGGCGGTGCCTTGCACCACGAGGTTTTCTGTCAGCACGTGCACGATGTCGGTATCGTCGAATCGAGCGGCGGTCGTCAGCGGCTGCAGCGTCTCGCCGCTGCGCGTGGTGACGCGGACGAACAACCCATTGATCGAATTGTCGATGATGGTGTTGCCGTAGATATCCGGGCCGATGCGGTTGACCGTCGGTGTGAACGGCACGTTCTGCTGGAACACCGCTTCATCGAAGCGTGTTTCACGGAACGTATCGGGCGTCGCCGCAATCGCCGCATCGGCACTTTGCGAGATCCGGCTGTGCGCCACGGTCGCGCGGGTCATCGCCATATCGATCGGCGAGACGACAACCTGGCGGCCATCAACGCTTACCTGACCACCGCCGTAGCGAATATCGGCGAACTGAATGTGGTTGAGGAACACGCCTTCGTTCTCGCGATTCTTGCGACTCGAGTTGGCGTAGTCGATGTCGCCACGGAGGTCGATGCCACCCCAGTCGCCGGCTTGCGGCTGAGGAACGCTGCCCGTGGCGTTGCCGTTACCGACCGTGCGGTCGTTGATGCTCGTCATGATGACGCTGCCTGGGATCAACTCGCCCATCTCATCGCGGGCTGCCAATCCGTTGGAGCCGATCAGGGTCGGAGTGCCCAGAACCTGAATCGCGGCATCGCTGCGGTTGACGCTCGCCGAGGTGCTACCGACACCGATCCGAGCCTGCCGCATCTTGATGATCACGCCGGCGTCGATGACCAACCTCACGCCCTGAGGGACATCCAAGGAAGTCCCATCGGCCAGCGGCGTGCCGGTCGAACTGTAGCCGATCTGGTAGCTGAAGTTGTCGAGGCCGGTTTCCAGTTTGCCGTCGGTGCCGCCGTTGGCGACCATGCGGATTGTGGTGCCGGGCGTTGCAGCCGCGATCGCCGCGCCGAGGTTGCGGAAGGGCTGAGCAACCGAACCGTTGCCATTGCTGGTCGCGGCTTTGTCCACGTAAAGCGTGTTGCTCTGGTCGGCGGGGACGAACCAGAAGTCGTACACGCCGCCCGGGGTACCGTCGTTGTCGCCATCGAGCAGCACACCCGATGCATCGCGAATCCCGGTATTGACCGTCGCCTTTGTCGTCACCCGCAGTTCGTAAGCACCTTCGCTACGTCCCCCCAGGCCTGAACCCGGCGTGGTCGGGTTGTAGGTGTCGTTGCCCGCGGCGCTGACGCCGATCACATAACGACCGGCGGTCAGCTCAAGTTCGATCAACGAATCGTTGCTGAAGTAGTCGTCGTTTTGAGCGATCTCGACGAACTCACCCGTCAGCGGATTCTCACGGTACAGCCGCAGGTGCGTGTCGAGCAGGCTGGCGCCCGACAGCCGCTCCGCAAAGGTTTGAATCGAGACCGTTGCCGGGCTGCTGAGCTGGAACCGATACAGATCGATATCGGTGCTGTCCGGACGATACAGGAACTGGCCGTTGACGATGTCCGCCACGCTGGGGAACGTCGGTTCGTTGCTGGTGCCAGGGTTGAAGATGAAGTCCGAGCTTTGCGTGACCGGCTGCGGCAGGCTGTCGGCATAGCCGAACCCGATCGCTTGGCCGATGGCCAGCATTGCACCGCGGAAGAACGCACCGCCAAACTGATCGTCGGTCGATTGTTGGAAGTCCTGGAAGTCCATCACCACCAGGTCGGGCACACCGTTGCCGGTGCGGTCGCGGGTGGCCACCGCCAAGCCGCCGGGGCCGCTACGTGCCAATGGGTCAGCACCATACAGGTCGCCAACCGCGATCGAGAAAAAGGCTTCGGAGGTCGGGCCATTGGTCGCCTCGACGAACTGCACGCCGAGGTACTCGCTGAACAGCGACAGGACCTCGCGCACGCGTTCCCGCTGCTGCGCCGAAATCAGGTTGAAATACGTCTTGTTGTTGTCGATGCCGGTGCTCGACGGGTCGTCGCCGCGGAACGTCGAGGGGAACTCGTACTGGATCGTGGTGATCCCGTTCAGAGCGTCGCTGGCTTGACGGAAGAAGTCCAGCGGAACCGGCCGGTCCAGACGCGAAGGATCTTCCGGACGGATCTGG
>CALELC010000187.1 GCA_937904535.1 uncultured Planctomycetaceae bacterium | reverse complement strand
ACATCTGACATCTGACATCTGACATCTGACATCTGACATCTGACATCTGACATCTACCCTTGTCGCCCTTCGATGGCGACCAGCAGGATTCCCGCGGCTAGCACCAAATGCGGGTCAATCGAGTCGTCTTCTTCGACGACGACAGTCAGCTTCTGCACAAACGGGTTGAAGTGCTGACGCATGGTCGCCAGTTCGCGGCCGCTGGCGTCGCGAAGTGAATATCCCTGCGGGATCAGGTTGGTGACAAACCGGCGGACGAGCGCCAGGAGCGCGTTGTCTTCCTGAATGATGCCGATCTGCTGATCGTGTTCGTCGAGCACCAGCCACTGGTCGCGCAGCAGCGAGGTAAACCCGCTCCGCCGCAGCGCGCCGATCTTTTCGCCACCGACGCTGTCGATGACATCGTAAGCGGCTCCGAAATCGATCAGTTGCCGCGCTCGAATCGACATCAGTTCGCGCGACATCGATTCGTCAGCGTACACACGAATATCCTCCTTCAGCTTAAACGCTTTCTGCTTGCTGAATCCGATCAGCTTGCCGTCGGCGTTGTAGATGTGGAACTTCGCTCCGACCAACGTGAGCACTTTACGGCGAATGGTAAACTGGCTTTGCGGCATCGGCGGAGCAGTCCTAGGCGATCGGAAGATAGAGCGGAGGGAGGTAATCAACCGCCTAGGAATATAGCCGCTGGAGGACGCTAGCAGCAGCTAGGGAGTGGACGGTCGCCGGGGGCAAGACGTAAGCCAAGAGGTAGACGGCGGAGGCAGATGTCTTCGAGTGAGCTCAGGCATCGAGGGCCAGGATCGTCGATTGCCGAGGGCATGTCTCCTCGGCCTGCCCCCGCTCGCCTTGCGCCGACAGGGCGGCAGGAGAGGCCAAGAGTGCGGGCGCGGCGGATTACCCACAAGCGATCGCCTGAAAGCGTGCCGGCAATCATGCCCCAGCTGCCGAACTCGCGTCGTACGCATCGGCGTCGGCAAGCAGAGCGAAAGTCAGAGTAACCGCGAGCCCGAGTCCAGCAAACGGCCGCGGAGCGAACCCTGTCTCGGCGGCCGTACCAGGCTCGTCATCGAGCCTCAGGAGTACTCGAGAACTCGGCGTTCGTCGAGTTCCGACTCGCTAGCCCACCATTTCCGACTTCACCGGACGGTCGGACTTCACTGTCAATTCGAGCTTCGGTGGATCGACACGCTTCTTGCCTCGCAGCGGCAAGCCATCGTCATCACTGTAGTACTCGTTGTAACGGCCGTCGGCATTGCTGCCATAGCTGTAGCCATAACCGTACTGATACGCCTCTCCACGGTTGTAATAACCGTCAGCGTCAGCGCTCTTGCCATAGCCACGGGCCGCACGGCTGCCAACACCATTGACGACTACGCCGATGACATTCGCTTCCAATGTCTCCAGCATCCGCGCGGCACGTGCCGCCAGCGGCTTGACGTTTTTCCGGACGCGCACAACCAGCATGACTGCGTCGACGCGAGGAGCGATCGTACTCGGGTCGGTGACAGCAAGCATCGGCGGCGAATCGATGATGATCACATCGAACAGCCCGCGCAAAGCCGACAAGACAACATCAAACCGTGACGAGGATAAGAGTTCCGATGGATTGTCTGGACAGTCTCCGGCACCGATCACGGTCAGGTTATCGATCTCGGTTTCCCGCGTCACCTCACCGATTAAGTCTCGGACCTGCTCGACCGTCGGCGAATTCGGCAATTCTTCCAACAGCCAGGCGAGACCGCAGGGGTGGTCGATACCAAACTGCTTTTGCACCCGCGGGCGGCGAAGGTCCGTGTCAAGCAGCAACACGCTCTTGCCCGACTGCGCCATCGTGACGGCCAAGTTCGCGGCGATCGTCGACTTGCCATCGCCAGGCGTTGGACTCGTAACCTGAATTACCTTGTGGGCTCCGCCACGATTGCTGAAGTAGATTGCAGTCCGCAGGGCCTTAAAGGATTCCGACGAGGAACTCTTGGGACGGAAGTAAGAAACCAAGAACGGGTCGAGCGATGATTCAATCTGTTTGGCAATCGCCGCTTGGCTCTTCACCACCGGGACATGCCCAATCACCGGCACTCGTAGATGCTCCGCAATCTGCTCGGCGCTGCGGTACGACTTGTCTGACAATTCGCGGAGATAGGCTAGTGCAGCCGCAACCACAAAACCCAGAATGGCGCCCAGCAATGATGACTTAATGATCTTGGGCGAAGTCTGCAGGCCCAGCGCAGCCGACTCGAGTGCAAACACTCGCAGGCTGCCAGCATCTGACATGATGTTCAGTTCGTCGAGCCGAGCCACAATGCGATCGTACAAGGCCTGCTGCCGGGCAATCTCGCGTTCGAACCGCGCGACCTGCATTTCAGCAGCGCTCTCGGATTTTGCAGCCTCGGTTTCGAACTCATACGAGGCGGTGATCACCTCCAGTTCCTGTTCGACCGACGATAACTCTTGACGCAGCGCCAGCATTTTGAGTTCGACGTTGCGTCGCAGGTAAGCTTCTGGATCCTCGATTACCTCGCGGTTACGTAACTCCGCGTTACGGATTTCTTGCATTTTTTGCTCGAACTCCGTCTCCGAGGCCATCAGTCGCTCGATATTCGCTTGGACCAATTCCTGTTCGGCCTGCAGCTGTTTGACCGCGGGGTGGCCGCCACCGAATTGTTGTTTCAAGTCACTGATTTGGAGTTCCAGGGGCAGCAGGCGGTTTTGCCGCATTTGCTCCGATGCTGGAATGCGAGTTTCCTGTTCGAGCTGTTTCATCTGGCTGTTGGCCTGACGTTCCAACGCACTGTTGATCGTGCCACCGGGTTCCGTTGGGACGACGCCGCCGTTAATTGCCATCCAAATCGATTCGATCGGTTCACCGGAGCGCATGGCGCCGTCAGCAGAGCGAAGCAAACTGTTGAGGCGAGTTTTGCGTACCAGCAATTCCTGCTTCGCCGCTAAAAATTTATCGGCATTATCGCGATGGACACTTGCAGCGCGACCATCGCGGATAACGAGCGCCGAAGCTTGCTTGAACTGATCAAAATCGTCTTCGATCGTTTCGAGGCGGGCGAGCACATCATCACGAGCCGATTGAATCAGCTCCAACGTTTCCTTGCCGACGTTCCGATACTGGCTCTGCAAGTGGTCGGCATAGGCGTCGACAATCGCTTGGACAACTCGTTGAGATGTCAAAGGATCGCTCGTCTCGTAAGAGATTTGCAACACGCTCGACTGCTGTCCCGGATTAACGGGAGCGACCTTGAGCGCCAATGATTTTGTCAACTGGCTGACAATCATCTCTGCGCTTTGGCCGCTGAATCCAGGAGTGCTATCCAGATCTCCCAGTTCCACTGCTCGCCGTAAAATCCCCTCACTACGCATCACCAGTGCTTCATCGGCGAGCGATCGAGTGCCGCGCCCGGCTTCCAGGCCCTGGACGGGAAGATTGTTGGACGACGGTTCAACAATCTGGACCTTTGCCGAGGACAGGTAGAGAGCCGGTGACTGAATAAAGTGGAAATATCCGCCGCCCAGCCCAACGACCAATCCGAGGATCAGCAGGTACCGATAACGCCACAGCAGCTTCATCAAGTCGATCTGCGATGTCGGCGACGGCGCTGCACCCTGAGGTTGGCTCAAAGCAGACGGCCAACTCGACGGTTCTTGGGCATTGTTGGTCAGCATAAGAAACGATCAGACTCAGAAGAGGTTAAGGGCACATCGGAGACAAAAACTGACCCTTCGGAAAGATCAGACTTCTGTATCGCTCCACGCAGTGGAAAAGGCGTCGAATTATCCCACGTGTATACCGATTGAACAAGGATTGTGGGCAATTGATAACCCGTCCGGTTCCAATTGCAGCCTTTTTGGTAAGTTGTATCGATTATTCAAGACAGTCAATTTCGGGGCTTATAAATCTCATTTACAGTCCGAAATTGCCTGTCTGTTTCAAACCATACCGACTTTAGCTCACAAATGGGACAGGTGTTTGATATCACGCGTTAAGGTGCGATGCGGGGACGACTCTGGCCAGACCTGTCTAGATCTGTTCTCTGCTTATGGCTTTGATTACCGCATAGCGGACTGCTGGCTTTCGTACCTACCTGCTTCTTCTCCAAACCGGGTGAGCTGTTCGGATTCGCTGTCCATCCGTACCGCAGCGGATTGTCCTAACATCAACTCGAGCCAACGACTGACTTGCACTGCACGTGAAAACTCACGCTGATAAACGTCGAAGCATCGCTGACGCAGCGCTGCCTGACCCCGCTTGTCTACCTTAATTAACCGCAGCTCCTCTGCGACCTCTGCGATCGTTTTCTCGTTGAGCACCCACCCGATCCCGAACTGCTCAATCCACTGCGCAATTGCCGACGCTGACGAGCCGGCAAAAATCACCGGTCGACCGGTCGCTAATGCTCCAAAAAACTTGCTGGGCACCACGGTCCCCGTCCAGTTTTCGCGGAGTGTGACGAGGTGAATGTCGGCTGCCGCTAAACGCGATCCTAATTGGTCCTCACTGGCAAAACCTGCAAAGCTGATATTTTTGTCTTCCTCGGTGACCGCTGACTGGACCTCTGCTAAGCGCGCCCCCCGCCCCGCGAAACAGAACCGAATGTCCTCGTCTCGGAGTTCTCTGGCGAGCGCAAGCAATGCACTGAAATCATGAGCGCGACCGAAGTTGCCGCTGTACAGCAAACCAAGTGCCGAATCCCCGAAAAGTTCTTCCCGTACCGCGGGATCCGTTCGGGCTGGCTCACTCGGCTCCACCAGTGACCAGGGAACCAGAGTTGTGTAGCGGCGTGATGGCGAGCCGGCGCCTATCGGTTGCACCGCCAACGGCTGCGCTGCGGTGTCACCGCTTGCCTCGATCAGCAATTGCCGCATGCAGTCGCCCAAATCGACGAGAACATCGCAGCGGCGATAGGCAATTCGCAGGATCGAGTCCAGCAGACGCACCGCCAATGAGTTCGAACGCAGCATCCCCTCGGCGACCGCGGCGTGCGGATAAAGATCATGGCACCAGTGAATGATCCGAGCGCGTGGACGCAGCAGACGCCAACTGATGGCGATCAGCACTCCCAGCACAGGATCGGTGCCGACAATCATCGTTTCATTGCCACGCCGCGGCATGATCAATGCCCGCCACGTCCAAGCGATCAGCATGCAAAGCGTGTTACCGAATCGTCCCCACGCTTGATGCTGGGGCCAGTCCGGACGCCAAACCCGCTGTATCTCGCCGCCTGCCCAAGTCTGGCGTTGCTTCAGCCGAACCTTGGAACCGTGACAGCTGCGGATCGAAGGCAGCGCTGTCACTTCATATCCGGCGCCGGTAAGCTCTTCCGCCAGATCGGAGAAAAGTCGCGCACTGACGACATCATCGGGATGGAAGAAGTGATACAGCAGGTAGACGGACCCCGGGGAACTCGGCAAAGGCTGCTGATTCAATATCTCGTCCCAAAGCAGTGGCGATCGCGGAATCAATCCGCACGAGTTCGATGCCGTTCACGCACAGTTTCAGGCCAACGCTGCAAACTGTTGCAAGAATAGCAATCGCAAACAGACAAGTCGCAATCGATGCCAGTAAACCAGCGAGAGATCAGAAAACAACCGCCCGAATGGAGTTTTTTGCTAGCAAAAGCGGGTGTTGCTAACGCGTGTTCGGAGACTGCATCCGCCGCCCCGGCTGGAGCTCACCGGTGCAATCCAGCTGTTGTATGCTAGCTTCCCCTTAGGGTGGTCCTGAGGGAAATTGAGTCCAATTTCCGGGCTACCCTCTCAGGCTCTAGCGCGCGCCCGACGAGTTACCATGCGGTTGCCCAGGCCACGGGTGCGGCAAAAAGCCCTAGCATCACCGGTGCTGTTACGGCCGCATCTGGCGACTGACACACCAGCTGTCCGAGTGCCACGCGGTGCGCACCTGTGGCCAGAGGAAGCTTCGGTTCACGGCTTCTCAGGGCAGCAATCGAGCTGAACGAGCTGCCGCTTGCCATCGTGTACCCGCGGACGCGGAAACGGATTTTCAGCTGGTTCCCGCTGTCAAAGCCGCCTGGTTGACTGCAATTGCTCTGTCAGCCTGAACAACTGGAGTCGAGGCGAAACCGCGTATCGGGAACAGGGTACTG
>CALELC010000186.1 GCA_937904535.1 uncultured Planctomycetaceae bacterium | reverse complement strand
GGTATGTTGGCACCGCTGTATCTGGGCTATCGCACCGTGTTGATGAGCCCGCAGACGTTTGTCCGCCGGCCGTTGCGATGGTTGGAGGCGGTAGATCGTTTCGCGGCATCGGTCACAGGAGCCCCAAGCTTTGCGTACGAGTTGTGTGCCGACCGGATCACGCCTCCGCAGACCGAACGGCTCGATTTGTCGTCACTGCGAGTCGCGTTTTGCGGAGCCGAGCCGATTCGCGCCGCGGCGCTGCGAAGTTTTGCCAATCGCTTTTCCGCAGCCGGATTTCGAGCCGACAGTTATTACCCTTGCTACGGTTTGGCGGAAGCGACGCTGCTCGCTGCCGGTGGCAAAGGACCGGCCGCTCCGCGCGTCTTAAACGTCGATCGGGAGGCGCTCGGCGAGAGCCGTATCCGCGTGTTACCACGCCATGCGGCGGAGAAGAGCACGCCGTTCGTATCGTGTGGCACAGCGGCCGGTGATATGCAGTTGGTGATCGTCGATCCGCAGTCACGGTTGCCGCTGCCAGCGGATCAGGTCGGCGAGATCTGGCTGCGCGGTAGCAGTCTGACGGCGGGTTATTGGAATCGGCCCGAAGAGAATGCCAGCCGATTCCATGCGAAGCTGGCTGACGCACCGCGCGGCGGTCTGGCACAGCGGCTGTTCAGCAATCGGTTGCTTGGCGGCTTGCTGAAGTCCAACGTCAACGATTTGGCAACCAATGGGCGTTCCCTTTCGGCGCCGGCGGCTGATCGCTCCAAGGATCAAGCTGAACCGGGCTACTTTCGCACCGGTGATCTTGGGTTCATTCACGAGGGCGAGTTGTTCATCACCGGCCGGATTAAGGATGTGATCATCATCCGCGGCCGCAACTATTTTCCTCAGGACTTGGAAGCGACTCTCAGCGATCTGCCTGACCTCCCGTTAGGGCGTGTCGCAGCGCTGGCGGTTCCGGGCCCGCGGGGAGAATCGCTGGCGATCGTGGCGGAGGTTCCGCGGGAAACGTCGGCCGAACGTTACTCCGCCATCACACGCAGCATCCGCCGCGCGACGATCGAAGAGCACGAAGTTGATCCTCGTCAGGTACTGCTGGTTCGCACCTCGACCATTCCCGTCACGACCAGCGGCAAGCTGCAGCGCAGTCGGTGTGCCCAGTGGGTTAACAGTGAGTTTCGTGGCACGCTTTATCGCTGGCAACGCAGCGGCGGCAGCGAATCGCCTCCTCTGCCCTTGCCGGTACTGCCCGCGGCACCGGCCGCTGCGGATTTTGCGGCACTCAAGGACACGCTCCGCCAGTGGATTGTCCAGTGGCTGACCTTGCGCGGCGGTGTGGAACCGGAGGAGATTCGCATCGACCGGCGGTTCGACGACTATGGACTGGATTCGCTGATGGCGATCGAGTTGATCGGCGATCTGGAGGATGGCTTTGAGGTGGAGCTGACCCCGAGCATCGCCTGGGAGCACCCGACGGTCGACGCGATGGCGGCGCTCGTCGCCGGCCACCTGTGCGGACTGGAGGAAACTACTTCAGCTCACGCAGATATGCGAGCAGATCAGCCGCTTGTTGGGCAGTGAGCCCATCGAGCAGTTGCTCGGGCATCAGCGATTTTTCAGCCGGCTTTTCTAGTTCGATCTGATCCAGTTCGATCGTGTGCGTGCGACCGGCAGCGTCTTGCAAGCGAATCGCCGTCTCGTTCCGCTGCAGCACGCGACCGGTCACCGCTTGGCCGGCGTGCGTCAGCAGCGTAATCGCTCGCTCAGCTTCGGCGATTTCGGCGGAGGGCTCGATGATTTGCCTCAATAGGTCGAGTTCCTGCGTGTATTTACCGCCGATTTTGGACAGGTCAGGGCCGACGCTGATGCCTTGACCGTGAATCTGATGGCACTGCGAGCACTGGCCTCGGCCGCTGAGAAAGAGTTCTCGCCCACGGTCGGCATCGCCCGCCAGTGCGAGCACCTGTTGAGGATCAAAGCCTGAGCCAAGTCGCTGGCTGCGCTGTGACGGATCGGCCCAGGCTTCAAATAGCTCGGCGACCGGCGGAGGAGCCTGCATCGCTTGATCGATGAGCCAGGGCATCTGTTCTCGGTCAATCTGCTTGCTGGCGACGGCTGTGGCCAGCAATAATCCGCCGCTGGCAGACTGCAGCAGTTGTGCGGCGGTTTCACGCTGACGGACATCTGCAGACGCCCTCTGATCCTCTGCCTGCGCCTCGTGTGCAACGAGTTGGCTGAGCCACTGATGGTGCTGGGCTGCCTGCGCCGAGAGTGGTGATTCGGGTTTCATTTGCGAGATCCAGCGAGCGATCAAATCGACTCCCGCATGGTCCACCCGCTCGCTCGCCAGCGGTGGCATCCGGCCGCTACCGAGCTTGGCGATTCGGTACAGCAACACCGAACGCTCGGGAGCACCGGCGGCGACAAGCTGCGCATCGTCCAATTGCATGTCGCCGCGCATCGCACGGGTGTCGACCAAGCCGGATTCTGGCAGTGTTTTTTCGAAGCTGACGTCAATTGCCGCAGATGAGTTACCGCCATGGAGATGGCAATGGGCACAGTTGGCGTGCAGGTACGACCGCGCACGCTGGTCCAGGGGCTGGTGCTCATCGTGCGGATTGACCAACGGTCGAACCCGCTCATCGGGCTGCGGCGGCGGGTTGAGATTGGCAGTGATATAGCCGCCAGCCAGCAGTTCCCTCCACGAGTCGCTCGGCGCGTGAGGAGCGCGGAGCTGGAGCTCAACAAGGCCTAGCGTCTCGCCACGCCACGGGGTGTGGCAGGTGCGGCACTGGCTGCGGGCGGCAAACGACCAATTCAGTTCCACCGGCTGACCGCCCAGCGACGCGTCCTCGATCGCGATCGTGGCGACTTCGCCTCCGGCAGCGACTAGTTCCGCATCCGTCCCTTCGGCATTCCAGCGGTAGGTGTAATAGTTCCAATCACCCAGCGCGAGATTATGGGCGAGTTGCGTTTCGATCGGACGACGCGAGGTGGGATCATCGGCAACTGTCTGCAGCCAAAAAGTTTTTACCAATACCGATCCTGGCGGAAAAACGACTTGGGTGCGGAACCAGTCGAACATCGTCTGTGGCTGCTGAAAGAATGTCGCCTGTCCACTATCGGGGATGGCAAGCCAGTATTCAGCCTCCGCTCCGTCACGCCACATCGGTGCCTGAATCTTGTAGGGCATGACTCCCGGAGCGGGCTGAAACGGCGACATGCTAGCGGCGAGCCCGGTTTCGCTCAGCCGCGTCGGAAACGGTTCCGTCGACGGTGGGGCTGGATTGGGGACAAAGCGGTAGATACCTGAAGTACCAGCCGAGTTGTAATCGAGGATCAACAGCTCGCCGTCATGGTCGAGCTCAAAGGAGATCGGTTTGACCGGACCAAAGGCAATCTCACGCACCGCTTGCACTTGCTGTTCATCGAAGGCGACCGCCCAAAACTTGCGCGTCACCCAGTCGCCAAACACGTATTGGCCCTGGATTTCAGGAAGCTTCTTTCCGTGATAGACGACGCCTCCGGTCACCGACGCCGCTTCGGCATGGGACAACGCCACGTCCGCTGGCAAGATCGGAGTCGGGCCGCGCGGCGCGTCAGGCCGAGCATCGCCCGGGCCTTCCTTGACCGGCCAGCCGTAATTGCCGCCGGGCCGCACGCGGTACACCATTTCCCAGGCCTCCCAGCCGACATCGCCGACCCACAAATCACCGCTCACCTGGTCGAAGCTTATTCGCCATGGATTGCGAAAGCCGTAGGCATAGATTTCCGGTCGGGCGCCGGGAAGATCAACGAACGGATTGTCCGCCGGAATCGAGTACCCGCGGCCTTCACTCGGACGATCCATATCGATGCGGAGAATCGCTGAATAGACATCGCCAACGTTCTGGCCATGGTTATAAGGATCGGGCGGCGTCGGTGAAGCGACATCACCGGTGGAAATGTACAGCAGGCCGTCTTGATCAAAAGCGACGCAACAGCCGTTGTGTCCGCCGGTATCAAACCGAAACACCGTCTGTTCGGTTTCCATCAGCAGTTGCGGCGGCTCTGAACGCGAAAGCTCAAAGCTGGCGATGTGCGTGCCGTCGGCGAAGCGTGCCCCGCCGCCTTGGACGACGTAGCACACCACCACCCGGCGATTGCGGGCGAAGTCGGGATGAAAGGCAAGGCTGTAGAGGTCGATCCGCGTCGATGCATTCGCTGCAATCTCACTCAGCGGGGGCCGCTGAGCGTTGAAATCGGCCAGCAGTTCGGCCGCCGCTGATTCGGCCTGACGATCGAAAGAGTAGATTCGCCCGCCCTGTTCACACACCACTAATCGCTGTGAGCCGGGAAGCGGGTGAATCGACACCGGCTTATCGAACTCCAGGTGTGGGTACACACGTTCCAGCACCAGCGGCAGGGGCGGCTCAGGCGATCCGTTAATCCGCGACTGAGTCCAAGGCGCTCGCACTGCCTCCCCTGCCCTGCTCTCTCCAGCGCTGGTTTCGCCGGCTCGGGTGCTAGAGAGTTCGCTGGAGCCGAAGCTCGCGGTCGTGATCAGCACAACCAACAAGCGATACAGGATCACAGCAGCGGTTCTGACGCTGCGTCGGTCGCTGACATGGTTCCGGCCGGAGGTCACGGGCGATGGAATACGCATCACGGCACTTCAGCACAAAAGGAGTCGCTTTGAGGAAAAGGCGAGCGGGAGCGCCGCAGCGCAAGGCTCGTGCTCTCGATGATAACTGCGCCATCAC
>CALELC010000185.1 GCA_937904535.1 uncultured Planctomycetaceae bacterium | reverse complement strand
CGCGGATTCTGTGGCAAGCGCTCTGCGGAACCCCAACGCCTGAATCCGACGCCGTCGCCGCCGCGATGATCGTCTCTCCCAGCAACTGATCCCGCAACCCTAAGGACGATGCTGATGTGGCCTCGCGTGACCGAATGCCTGCTCGGGTGCTGGTTGTTGATCAGCCCGTTTGTGTTTCGTTATGAGGTTCAGCCGTTGGGCTGGTGGATCAACGACTATGTCGTGGGCCTAGCCATCATCCTGTTGGGACTGATGTCTTACTGGCGGCCGACCCGGCGCATTCATTTGCTGACCGTGCTCTTGGCGATTTGGCTGGTGTTCTATGGACGCTTCGGACATCAATATCCATTCCCACCTGCGGCACAGAACTATATCACGCTTGGATTCTTATTGATGATGACCGCCATCATCCCGAGCCGAGCGTCAGAACCACCGGCCGAATGGTACGCGGGTGAGAACCATCAGCCGGAATTGCCCGAGCAAAAGCCTGCTCAGGCATGAGCGCCAGAAGCGTCTGCTGCAGGGCCATCCGGTCGCGACTGGCCGTGTGTCCAGCAGCATCAACGGGTGCCTCGATCAACTTCGACTCAGCGCGTGGTTGCCATCAGCGGCGCAGCATCTTGAGAGCGCAGTTGCCACCCCAGCCGCCGCGGATCGCCAGGTGGATGTAGAGCATGGCGGTCGCTTCGAGATAGCGAGCATTGCGGAGCGGACCGGCATCGACGGGGTCCATCCCGAGCTGCTCGATCAGTTCGCCGACGATCTGCTTCGCCTCGGCGTCATCGCCGCAGTAGAACTGCGTGGCGGCGTGCGAGTCATACAGCGGATCAGCGAGCGTGGCGACGCTGGTCGTGTTGAACGATTTGACGACCCGCGCCGTCGGCGCCAGCGCCGCGATCTGCTCAGCCGCCGACTCATCGCATTCGGTCTGCAATCCGTCGAACGTCGCGTTGAGCGGGTTGGTGCAATCGATTAGCACCGCGCCGTGGAAGTTCTCGACCGAAGCGAGCAACGTTTGAGCTTGCTCGTAGGGCGCGGCGTAGATCACCACGTCAGCTGCGATGATCGCCGTTTCCAGATAGGCGGCTTCGCATCGCCCAGGGCAGTCGGCGATGATCGCGGCGATCCGCTCGCTATCGGGAGTGCGACTGGCAAAGCAGATGGCGTGTCCTGCCTGCGATAGCCGCCGCGCCAAGACGGAACCAATGTTGCCGCTGCCGATGATCGCGATTCTCATTCGCCTGCTTCAGAAGGGTGGAGGCTAAGGGGTCAGGAAGGCCATGGGGCACAGCACGCGTCAGGCTGTGGCCGCAATTGACGACTCACCCTTAACCGCTGTTAATGCCGGCGAACGCGCTCCATCAGCGAAATTCCAATCGCCATCAGCACGACGTTGCCCAGCCAGACCGAGTAGGGCGGCCAAGCGCCCGCTTTGGCCTGGTCCATCCCGAGCATGAACAAGGCATAGTAAATGATCAAGGTCGGTAAGAAGCAGATCCCGAAGGTAGTCCAGTAGTCGGCCGTCCGCGCGAG
Source organism: uncultured Planctomycetaceae bacterium (assembly GCA_937904535.1). Taxonomy (GTDB): domain Bacteria; phylum Planctomycetota; class Planctomycetia; order Pirellulales; family Pirellulaceae; genus UBA6163. The sequence goes on along the minus strand of CALELC010000185.1, from coordinate 3,529 downwards.
CATTGCCAGCGGTGCTCCGACGAGCACAAAACAGAGGCAACTGAAGCCTTGAGCCCACCGCCGCCAGGGTTCGGTCTGCAGCCGCGCCAGCCGTCGTTCACTGTTCTTGATCCGCCCATGCAATTCCTGGCCAGGCGGCCCAGCGATTTCCTCCCAGCGTCCGGAGAGGATCGAGAACCCGGTGTGCGCCGCCAGTTCTCCAATGGCTCGCTGCGTCCGGCGTTCCTGCGCGATCGTCTCCACCGCGACATCGCTCAGCGGCAGATCGCTCGGCGACTCACGGCTGATGTCGCGTTGCCGCAGCGCCCGTCCGAGTGAAATCCGAAACTCGGTCTCTCCAGGAGCCACGCCTTGAAAGCCTTCGCCGCCTTCGACCAGGCTGTCGACGACGTTGAGCAGCAGTGTCTGTGTTTCCGAATCGAGCCGTAGGCTACCTTCGCGGGCAGTGAGCTCGATCGTGGTTCCGGCGCGCGAGCGGATCTTCATCGTCGGATGGATCAGCCGTCTGCCGTCGACATCCTGAACGTGGATCGTAAAGCCGTGCGGCGAGCTATAGGTGTGCTGTGATTTGAGGAATCGGTAGGCGATGTCTTCGAGCGACTGCAGCACGACCTGGGCAACGCCGGGCTTACCCCAAGAAACCGACAAATCGCTCAGAAAAACCACGCCGGGGCTGAGCACCGTGGCGAAAATCACGGCCGGTTTGATCAGTTGCAGTGGCGAAACGCCGATTGCCTTGACCGTCGCTACCTCTCCATCGGCCGCCATGCGGCCATACACACAGCAGACCGAAAACAGCGCCGTAGCTGGCACGGAGTGCTGCAGGCTGAGCGGCAACACGTAGGGCAGTAGCTGGATCACCGACAACGGCCCGAGCCCTTCGCGCAGCAGTTCCCGTCCGACCCCGATCAGCAAGATCAGGAACGTCAGCGAGACCAAGGCGACGACGAAGATCTTGACGATCTCGCCGACGAGGTAGCGGGTGATTTTGGTGGGCATAACGAATTTCGGTTCACGTAGGCCCCGCCTGTACCACAATCACCCCGCCGATCAACAGACCAACTGCCCGCCAGCCACGAAGCCTCAAAAGCTAGCAAGCCGTGTGAATGCATCACGCCGCTGCCGGTGACGAACACCACACGGTCGCCGCTGGCCAAGAGTCTGTGGAGGTGGCGGGATCGCACGTTGAACAGAGAGGCTCTTGGCGTAGCAGCCTCACGCCTGACCGACGGTGTGGACGACGAGGACGTTGTGCGCCTTTTGCATCACGCCGCTGCCGGTGACGAACACCACACGGTCGCCGCTGGCCAAGAATCCGTGCTCATAGCCCCAGCGGCTGATTTCATCGAACAGCTTTTCGGTGTCGTGGAACTGCTGGGCGTACAGCGGCTTGATGCCCCAGAACAAGCTCATCCGCCGCAGCGCCGCAGGATTATCGCTCGCCCCGATCGTCGGAATCCGGCTGCGGCTCTTGCTTTTGACCCACGCCGTGCCGCCGCTGTGTGTAGCGATCACGATCAATTTCGCGCCGATCGATTCGGCGATCGCGGTCGCCGCTTCGGTCACGGCGGAGGTGATCGGATGGACGCGATGGGTGCTGCCCGGCTTTTGCACATCATCCATCAGCAGCTTCTGCTCGGTGTGGAGCATGATCCGGTTCATCGTCGTCACGGCGTCTTTCGGATAGTCGCCGATGGCCGTTTCACCGCTGAGCATGCAGGCGTCGGCGCCGTCGAGGATCGCGTTGGCCACATCGCTCGCCTCGGCTCGTGTCGGCCGCCGGCTGTGGTGCATCGATTCGAGCATCTGCGTGGCGACGATCACCGGCTTGAGCTTCTCACGGCAAACCCGGATGATCCGCTTCTGCGCCATCGGTGTCTCGGCCACATCGATTTCGACGCCCAAATCGCCGCGAGCGACCATCACGCCGTCGGCCGCATCGACGATTTGCTCGAGTTGGTCGAGCGCCTCGGGTTTCTCGATCTTGGCGATTACCAGGGCATTGGAGTCGTAGCTGGTCAGCAGATTCTTCAGCGAGTGGACGTCTTCCGCAGTGCGCACAAAACTCAAGCTGATGAAGTCGATACCGTTCTTCGCGCCCCAGATCGCGTTGTCGACATCGGCCGGCCGCATTGCCGAAACGCTCAGCTTCACCCCCGGCAAGTTGATCCCTTGGCGACTGCGAACCGGGCCACCGGAGGTGACGCGGCAGACAGCGGAGTTGCTGTCGACCCGCTCGACGACCAGCGACACGGTGCCATCGGCAAGCATCACTCGGTCGCCAACCGCTAGCTCGTCGATCAATCGCTTATAGGAACTGGTGAACTGGTTCGGCTCCGTCGATTCATCGCCGCGAATGAATGTCACCTGCTCACCGGTTTCGCAGTGGAACGGGTCGACCAGCAGTTGCCCCAGCCGCAGCTTGGGACCTGACAGGTCCAACAGCACGCCGACGTGCGTTCCGGTCTGCTCGCCGGCGGCACGGATGTTAGCCAGCGTTTGTTCGTGCTGCTCACGATCACCGTGAGCGGTGTTGATCCGAAAAATATCGGCGCCACTCTCGATCAATTCCGCCAGTTTTTCCACGGTGTCACACGCTGGACCCACGGTGGCGACGATCTTGGTCGAGGCATCGTTCAAGGAGAGTCGTAACATACCGGGTGGTTGCTTTCGTTGCGGGAATCGCGGTTGGGCTAGAGACGCTTCTCACAGAATGTAAACGCTGCCGGGCGAAGCGCTCAGCCAGGGCTCGCCATTTCCGATCCGGAAGCGATGGTCTACAGTACATGCGATCCCTTCATCCACCCATCCGTGCCGCAGCCGACGCACTGCCCCATGAGCCAATCCACCTGGACCGAAACGGCAAAGCGCTACCTCGACGATATCCGCGAATGCGACGATTCAGCTGATCGGTTCGAGCTGATCATGGAACTCGGCGATACGCTGGAACCGCTGCCGGACGAGGAGAAGACCGAGGCCAATCGCGTGCAAGGGTGCACGGCGCAGGTCTGGCTGGTGTCAGAATACGTGCCAGGCGATCCGCCCAAGGTGCGCTTCCATGCCGACAGCGACTCGATGATGGTCCGCGGATTGGCCGCACTGTTGATCTCGCAGGTCACGGATAAGTCGCCCGCCGAAGTCGCACAATTCGACTTCAAGCAGCTCGCCGATGAGTTCAGCCTGCACCAGTACCTTAGCCCTTCGCGCAGCAACGGTCTGTTCGCGATGAGCAAGTGGTTGAACCGGATCGGCGAGGGGTATCTGGAAAGAGAAGCTAGAAGCTAGAGGCGAGAAGTCAGAAGCTAGATGTCAGATGTCAGAAGCTAGAAGCCAGAAGCCAGAAGCTATGATGAAAATGACAGGCCAAACGGGCGGCCCGATTGGGCGCTGCTAACGCGACTGAAGCCGCCCCCGTTGGGGTAAAAGCGGTCGGTTCTGTCTCGCGTGATGCCGAGAGCTTTCTGAAGTCTAGCTTCTGACTTCTAGCCTCTGACTTCTAGAAACTCTCCTCGATCCAGCCGCCGCCGAG
>CALELC010000184.1 GCA_937904535.1 uncultured Planctomycetaceae bacterium | reverse complement strand
CAGGGACGCCGGTTCACAGCCGGCGCTTCGGCTTGCGCGCAGGACGGGGGCCGAAATACGATCCGCCCGAATCGATCAAAAATCGACCACGGATAGCCTCGCGGCCGATCAACATCCGAAACCCCATCGCGTCGCGATTTGCCAAAGTCAATTCAATGGGTAGACGCTGGCCGATCATCTCCAAGGTGGTCAGGATCACTACACGTTCGCTGGCGAGTCCGTTGCTACTTCTGACGTGTCGGCGATCGATTACCGCTGCTTCGCAGTGCTTGATGTATTCGTCGTTGCCCTGAATCGGGTGCACGGTAAACCGCACCCAGGGCTGGTCGTCGCGGGTAAACGGCTCAATGTCAAACGCATGCAAGCAACTGGAACGCGCTCCGGAATCGATTTTTGCCTTGATTAAGCGGATGCCCAGGCCTGGGAGGCTGACCCATTCCCGCCAGCCGATTTTTGGTAATGAATCGCCCTGCTGCATGAAAACCCCGTGAAATCTGGCTCTGTGCTGTTCAGCTGTCGGCGGGCGCTGAGTCTAGCGGGAAAATCGTATCGGGCCAAACCTCGGCAGTAGGCGGAAGTGCAAATTTCTGGCCAAAGCTGCTTGAGCCATCGCCTCCGCCCGGCAAACCGCTGGAGGTTGCCCCACCGGCACTCCCGGTTCTACATTGTTCCCAATCGCACTACGTTCAGCACCCCCGCAATCGCCTCTTTGATCGACTGATCCATGCAGATCCCATCCTCAGAAAACCCGCAAATCTCGCTGGACCGCCGCCATTTTATGGCTGCGGCAACCGCCGCGACGCTGGCGACCAGGCCGCTAGCAGCCCAGGAATCAACGGTCGACGACACCTTCCGCCTGCGATATCTGGTGGGGTCGAGTCTGTACGGATACGCCGACGTAGCCGAGATTGTTCCGCAAGTTCCCGTCTGCGGCGCCACCGCGCTCGATATCTGGCCCAAGGTGCATGGCAATCAGCGCGAGCAACTCGATGAATTGGGCGAGGAAGCGTTTGCCGAGCTGCTTGCCCAGCACGGGGTGACGTTGGGTTGCATCACGCAGTACAAGTTGGGGCCGTTTGGACTGCAGGAGGAGATGCGGCTAGCGCAGCGACTCGGCTGCGAGTTGATTGTCACCGGCGGCAAAGGCCCGGTGGGGCTGCGCGGTAGCGACCTGAAGACTGCGGTTGCCCAGTTCGTCGAGCAACTCAAGCCTCACCTGGCGGTTGCCGAGCAGTGCGGGGTCACGATTGCCATCGAGAACCACGGCAATAACTTGATCGAGTCGCCCGATGCTATCCAGTGGTTGGCAGAGATGCGTCCCTCCCGTCACTTGGCAATTGCCCTGGCACCTTATCACCTGCCGCAGGATCCGGAATTGATCGCACGTTTGATCCGCAGGCTGGGTGACGCCACCGCGCTGTTTTACGCCTGGCAACACGGCAATGGCTCGACCCTCGCCCAGCCCAAAGAACAGGAACTCTTGCAATTGCCCGGACGCGGCGAACTTGATTTCGGGCCGATCGTCGCTGCGCTGCGAGCGATCCGCTTCCGCGGCTGGACCGAAATCTTCATGCACGCTTTCCCCCGCGGTTTGCCGATGGTTGAGGGCGTCACGAACGTTACCGCCGAACTCCGCTGCTCGGCTGCCTACCTCGATGCTTTGGCAGCTCGGTAAACCCACCCTTGACCAGGGTTGGCCCCGCGTCACGGATTCCCCGGCCAATTTTTGTACTCTCGCCCGCCCGCTATTTTCCTCCACGTCCACGAGACCCACATGTCTGCCGATCAAGTTCTGATCGTTATCGGAGATGCTACCGAGACGCTCGATACGCTTTACCCCTACTACCGTTTACAGGAAGCAGGCTTTCAGCCGGTCGTGGCGGCTCCGGAGAAGCGGCTCTATCAACTGGTGATGCACGAAGTGAAACCGGGGTGGACGATCACCAAAGAGTGGGAAGGCTACACGCTGCAGGCCGATGTCGCGTTTGCCGACATCGATCCCGATCCGTACGCCGGAATCTTGTTCTCCGGCGGCCGAGCTCCGGAATACATTCGCTACGACGAAGACCTCGTGCGCGTCACGCGGCATTTTTTTGCGGCTGGTAAACCGATTGCGAGCGTCTGCCACGGGGTCGAGATTCCGGCGTACGCGGGGTGTGTTAGCGGGCGGCGGATGGCAACCGTTCCCAAATGCCGGTTTGACCTCGAAGTCTGTGGTGGGATCTTCGTCGACGCTCCCTGTGTGATCGATGACAACCTTGTCAGTGGCCGTACCTATCACGACAACGGC
>CALELC010000183.1 GCA_937904535.1 uncultured Planctomycetaceae bacterium | reverse complement strand
AGTCTCCTCCGGCAATGATTCACTGGTCTCAATCGTGAAGGTTTCGACTGCCAGCGGGGCCTCCGAGGCCGCAGCGGAAAAGGCCAGTTGATCGCGGGGCTGCTGGTGGGAGAGCGACAGCATGCCCAAGATCAATAGGACGACGAGATGTGCAACGGTGCTGGTGAGCCAGGCTGCCGGCCGCCAGCGACGCGATTCCGGCGCGACGGCTGTTTCGTCCGTCAATTGCAGGTCTTGAGCGGCAACGCCGTGCAGTGACTTTACGGCACTGCACGGCGGCAGTTGGATGGTCGGGATGGTTAACGTCTCACGAACAGTCGCTTCGGTAGCAGGTGTGGAAGGCTTGGCGTGTTGCACTGGCTTGGCTGCTGTGCTACCGCAGCTGTTCCTAGCGGTTGGCTTTACACGCGGCTCGTCGACTGCCGTGGTCGTGGATGGCGCGGTCAGGAATTCTGGCCGAGGTGAGTCTGGCCGTGGGGACACGGGTTGGGCAGTAGGCGGTGGGCCGACAGGCGGGGTGCGTTCTAGCTCGTCCAGCGCATGAGCCAAGTCGGCTGGAGCGCTGCTGTGCGCGGCTGCAGCATCGTCTTGTTCCGCAGTGGGGTTCGTCACGTCGCTGTGACTTGGCTCAGTAGCGATTCGCTGGCGCAGTTCATTGAGGCGAGTGTCCCAGCCGTTAGCAAATTGCTGCTGACGGGATTGGCTGAAGACGGGCGGCGAATCGTCAGGGCGATTCCCGATCAGGGTTGGACTAAAGACCTCGGCACCTGCGGGGCCTGGTGTCTCGCCGGTAACGCCTGCGACGCCGTAGGACAACAGGTCACGGGCCGAGCCGTTTGGTTCGCGCCCAGCCTGGAAAGCCCCGTTGGGTTGGCTGAGCAATTGATGGATCGCCGCGAGCAGCCAATCGGCGGCCTGTTGTCGCTGCATGCTCAGCGGCACAGTGCGTGTCTCGGCCGATATCGCGCTGGCCGTTGGTGAGGGCGAAGACGACGGTTGGCCGTCCGACTCGCTGCCACGCGACTCGCCCACGGGTTCAGCGTCGAATCGGCGCTGGCACTGGGCGAGCAGCAGTTCGATCTCGGCAGCGCGGGCTTCGAGTCTGGCTGCGGTGGCGGCCGCCCGAACCCGTGTCAGCTCCAGTTCCAGTTCACGACTTCGGCCGCTCGGCGCCTGCGCTGGGTTCATAGTGGATTCCCCAAAAGAGGGTTGTGTGCATCCCCAGGCTAAGTGCCCGCAATTCAATCTGCAACTATTTTTGCCACCGCTTGGAGGCAGCTCGGCTTTGCCAACGGTCGCTGGCTCGCTATCCTGGTGCAACCGCAGGATGTAGTCGGATGGGTGGCCGAGCGGTTGAAGGCACCGGTCTTGAAAACCGGCGTAGTCGAAAGGCTACCGTGGGTTCGAATCCCACCCCATCCGCTTTGCTCTCAATGGACAAGTCAAGCGTGCAGCCGAACCGGTCGCGTGCATCGCACGGCCGCCCGCGTCGATTCCTGGCGAGGGAGATATCGTGAGCCCCGGCCGCATTCGACATCGGTTCCGCTGGTTGGCGGTTCCGGCGATTTTGGCACCCGCGGGTTGGTTTGTGATGGCGGCTGATCCCGCACCGGCAACTTTGCCCCCTCAAATGCCTGCGGGTGAGCTTGGCAAAGTCGTTGCGCTGGGCAAAGAGATCGTCGAAAACACAGGGACGCATCCGCTTTCGGCGCTGTACGTCGGAAATGCGCTGACCTGTAGCTCCTGCCATCTCAACGCGGGGACCGATCCTCAGGCGGCGACGTTTATCGGTGTGGCAACTGCTTATCCGGCGTGGTCGCCACGAGAACAGCGTGTGATCACGCTTGAAGATCGAGTCCTCAACTGTTTCATGCGGAGCATGCACGGCGTGAGACCGCCCAACGGCAGCCGGGTTTCGGTCGCCGTAACGGCCTATATCACCTGGCTCTCCAGCGGGCAGCAACTCGCCATGAATGCGCAGGCTCCGCTCGGTCCGCGGCATGTCCCGCCGCTACAACTCGATGCGGCACTCGCCGATGCGGAGCGTGGCGCAGCACTCTACGTTGACTACTGCGCAAGCTGTCATGGCGATCAAGGCCAAGGGAGCGACGACGGGCCACCGGTATGGGGCGATCGTTCTTATAACGACGGAGCCGGCCTGGCGCGTGTGGACAAGTTGGCGGCCTGGCTGAAAGTTGCTATGCCGCTGGGCGATCCGTTTCTCAGTGAGCAGGAATCACTCGACATTGCGGCCTATGTGAATTCGCATCGTCGCCCTCAGTTCATCCTCAAAAATCACTTGCCGGATGCGGCCCGCTTGGGCGAATACAACTCCGAGGACTCGGCTCCTGACCAGCCCTAACCGGGTGGCCGCTAAGGGTAATTGACGAGAGTTACTCCGGCTGATGATGTTCTGCTCGAGCAAGCGCGATTCGCATCCTTCAGCCGGTAGGCCTTGAGCAATGACTGAACCCCATTTGGCTTCGATCCAGGTGAGCTTGCCGCGTTCGTTTGGGCAGGAGGGAGCCGCGGACCCGATGGACCGGCCCTGGACCACGGGCTTTTTCAAGGAAGCGGTTGTGGGGCCCGTGCAGTTGCGGCTGACGAACCTTGATGGGGATGGCCAGGCGGATCGGGTCCATCACGGAGGGCGAGACAAGGCGGTGCTCGCCTACTCAGCCGAACACTATCCGATTTGGCGCCAGTTGATGAACCAGCCGTCGCTACCGTTCGGTGCGTTTGGCGAGAACTTTACAGTCACCGGTTTGACAGAAGCGGACGTCTGCATCGGAGACACTTGGCGGGTGGGCGATGAGGTCGTCGTGCAGGTATCACAGCCCCGCCAGCCCTGCTGGAAACTCGCACGGCGGTGGCGGATCAAGACGCTGGCGTTCGAGGTGCAGCAGACCGGACGCACCGGTTGGTACTTCCGTGTGCTGACCGAAGGAACCGTGGCTGCCGGAATGCGGCTCACTCTTGCCGATCGGCCGTATCCCGACTGGACCGTCGATCGCGCTAACCGGCTCATGCACCTCGACAAGAAAAACACCTCAGCAGCACTGGAGCTGGCTGCGATTCCGCTGCTCTCGGAGAACTGGCAAGCCACCCTCGCACGCCGCGCTCAGCAGCAAGAGTCTGATCCGCAAAAGCGTTTGATCGGTGAGAACGAGTAGCTACTGCGTCGGAGTCCCATGCTTCGAGATTGCGACTAACTCTGTTCGGACGCGCGTGACAAACCCGGTCGACCATCAACGCGCAGCGGATCAGCCTGAACTTGCTTCCAGCACCGCCTTCAGGGTCTGCAGATCCGCTTCGACCATTTGAGCATCTTTCTCAAACTGCTCGTCCGACATGCCATCGAGTTGAAAGAGCGTGAACTGCACTTCGCTCCCGGCGCCGTTCGCAACAACGCGCATCGGATTGAAAATTGATTGGCCGCCAGGCAACGTGACGACATGGTCCAGCACGCCGTCCTCATTGGCTGGAACAAATTGGATTCCCATCCAACCATCCGGCGTTTTCATCTCCCAGCGATCACCGGTTTTTCGCACCGAGGAACAGAACGACCGAACCCATTCAGGCAGCTTTTCAGGGTTGGAAGCAAACTGATAGACGATTGCAGGTGACCGGTTGATCCAGCAGCTGATCGTTCGCGATTTTCTCATAATACCTCCGCACTCGGCATCACCATTCAATAGCTGAAGGAAAGAATGGCGTGTGCTGCAAAGACTGTGGTTAGAAAGTTTAGTTTGAACGAGGCTTCGAGATGACCTTCGTGAGGTGCTGACCTCGCTATTGACAAGCAACTTTCTTAATTCATTTATTGAGGTCTCGTCGAGCTCATCGCTGGCATCCTACGCGACTTACAAGCTGTGGAGCACGCTCTAGGTAAGGTCGATGCATTGCTAGTGCATTGATGGCGGCCTGATCGTCTCTTCTGCACGGCCCCCGCGCAAAGAACTTCTAGGTGTTTGAGCGGCGTCGCCAATTGCAAGTCCTGTCGCCAGTGAGCGGTTTCACCCAGGTACGTACCGCAGTCCGCGCGCAGGCTCCATGCGAAAACACCACGGCTTTGAGCGGCAAGGAGTTTGTGACGGTGTGAAGCGTGCGACTTGCGGAGCTGGGTATCGGTATCGAGAGCAGGGACAACTGCTGCAGAGCACCCGTTGAGATGTCCAATACAGGTGCGTCGTGGCCTGCCTTTGGAGATCGGATAAACCGCGAGCTACGGCTTGATTGCCAGGATGATGTCCAGCGGCGCAGCGGTGCGGCAGGCGA
>CALELC010000182.1 GCA_937904535.1 uncultured Planctomycetaceae bacterium | reverse complement strand
GAGCGGACGCCGCGGCGGGCTAGCCGCACCAGCAATCAATTGTCGCGTGTCCCCGAGGGCTTCGGTTCCGGCGGCCAGCGCTCGCTGCACCATGACATAAAACACCACACCATCTTGCGCCAGCGAGGAGTGAGCCCCGTCCGGTGTCGTACCACAGAAGTACGCGGCGCCGCTGCCGTGCAACACGCGACCGATCAGCGCATCACCGCCAGCAACCGAGGCCAGCGGCGTGAATTCGCCGGTCAACTCCATCCGCTGCTGCAAGCTGATTTGCCCGACCGGCAGCGCCGTACCGCTGGCGGTGTTGCGGAGCAGATCTTGATCGCCGCGCCAGTTTTCAATCCGCTGCTCCGTGGCATCTGCAATCCAGTTGCCCCAGGTGACACCCAAGAAAGTACTACCGGCTGACTGCAGGGACGGAAAGAAGATCGCTTGGCCGCCACGGGTGATGAACCGCTCAATTTCGGTTGCCGCTTCGCCCTCGGGCAACACTCCTTGCCACAGCAACAAAGACACTTCTTCCCAAGCGATGGCCGGGACGCGTGCCGGTGCGATCAGCTCTGCCGTCGAGCGGCTTTGAGCGTCGGGCGCGATGGTTGCCGCGACTTCTAGCAAACTTCCAATCGCGGGCTGTTCGGCGACGACGATGCTGTGCCGCGGCGGCGGCTCATCGAACACAAAATAGAACTGGTTATCAGCCAGATTGGCGTCCGCGGGGATGGAAACAACACCCCAGCCTTTTTGATGCCCAGGCGGCAGTGCGATGCGATGATCCTTTAGCTCGGCCTGAGCCCCCACCACTTCAACCGCCACGAGCGATCGCGCCCCTTCGATGTCAATCGTCACCGGCACCGTCAGGCGTTCCTCAGCCTCACCATGGCGGGTTAGCCGTAGCGACAGCCACAATTCGGCTCCCTGCCCGGTCTCCACTCGCCGGGATTCGAAGACCGACACAGCGACGTTCTGTGACACGTCTTGTGGCAACGCCAGCAGATGAAACCGTACACCCTGCGGAAAGCTTTGAAACTCGTCGCGGAGCGTCTGCCAGCGAGAACTGTCGGCGTGCCAGTCTGCTGCCTGCAAGTCCGACGCGATCCAGATGTCGGTTCGTCCTGGCCGATTCGCTGCGATGTAGTCGCGTGCCGACTCCAACATCGCCGGAAGATCGGCGGAACTGCTGGTTGCGGTCACCGCCGGCAAACTCCGCAGCGTCTCAATCGACTCCAGTTCCTGGGGTTCGCCGTGGGCGCTATCGATTACGGCCCAGCGCGTGGAGCCGAGCGTGCTGAGCGTCTGCACCAGTTGATTGACGACCGAATCGAGCTTCGTCATCTCGCTGCCGAACTGCCGCTGCTGCATGCTTGGCGACCGGTCCAGCAGCACCAACGTCGTATCGGGTCGGCTGCCGCCGGCAAGGCCCAACCAGCCGCTGGACAGCGGGCGAGCGACCGCCAAAATCAGCGCAGCAATCACGGCCACACGAAACAACAGGATCAACCACTGTCGCAACCGTGCATAGCCGCTCGCCATCTTCGTTGCGGTCAGCAGAAACATCATTGCCGCCCACGGCAGGGTTTGGTACCGCCGCTGGTTGATCAGATGAATGATCACGGGCAAAGCGATCAGCGGCAGAGCGGCGAGCATCCACGGCTGCAGAAAACTCATCGCACACCTCGTGCCCGTGTGCGGCCGACCAAAAACCGGGTGAGCACCTGTTCGTAATCCTCGTCCGTTTGTACCCGGTGATAATCAACCGCCTTTTCCTGCACCGCCTGCTTCAGTCCCTGCAAATACGCTTCGAGCGCCCGCTGATAGCGATCGGCGATCTCATTGGGTTCCGCGAAAATCGCAGTGCCACCTTCCATATCGAGAAATCGCACCGGACGTTGAAAGCGGAACTCGATCTCCAGCGGATCGAGCAAATGGAATGCGGCGACATCGTGCTTGCGAAATCGCAGGTGTTCAAAGCAATCGCCCAGTTCTTCCGGCGGCAAGAACAGGTCGGACAGGATGATGATTAAGGCGCGCTGGCGAATCGTCTCAGCCAGCTCGTGCAGCACCACCGCTAACTGCGTCGGCCCGTCAGCGTGAGCAGTCTCGAGCGCATCGAACAGATGCATCAAGTGAGCCGGATTGCGTCGCGGTGGGATGCTGCGAACGATGCCATCGGCCACGCAACTCAACCCCACCGCATCGCCCTGCTGGATCGCCAAGTAGCTCAGCGCCCCGGCAAGCTGCCGCGCGTACTGCAACTTGCTGGTGCCGGCCGAACCGAAATCCATCGAGCCGCTGGTGTCGAGCACCAAGCAACAGCGGAGATTCGTATCGGCCTCAAACTCTTTCACATAGAAACGGTCCGTGCGTCCGTAAGCTCGCCAGTCCATTCGCCGCAGATCGTCGCCGGGAACGTACTTGCGGTACTCCGCGAACTCGACACTCGCGCCGCGGTGCGGGCTGGGATGGCGTCCAGAGACATTGCCCTGCATCGGTCGCCGCGCGAATAGCGGCAGCGAACCAAGCCGCGCCAGCACGGCGGGATCCAGAAAACTACGCGAACGATGATCCGAAAGCATAGACGAGGGACTCACTGATTTCTGAGAGGATTCTTCCGCGAGCTTCGTGGCACATCACTTGGCGCTAAGCAGTTGCTCCTCGAGGTCGCACGGCCCCGAGGACCGCAAAGTGTGCGGGGCAACGCCGCAGGACAGCGATGCAATCTGTCATCGGCTCGCTACCGGTTTCAGGGAACCACGCATCGCGGAGGCTCTCGGTGTGCCCAGGCGATCGCGATCGCCAATCCGCGCCGGGCGGCTCTGCCTTTCGCAAACGAAGCTGCGACCGCCGTTCACCGTTATGTCTCTTCGCGTTCGACTTCCTCGAGCAAACGGAGCACGATTCGTTTCGCATCCATCCCTTCAGCCTGAGCGGCAAACGTGGTGATCACACGGTGCGTCAGCACGGGCACAGCGACCTCATGAATGTCCTCCAGCCGCACCATGTAGCTGCCCAAGAGCGCCGCGCGAGCTTTGGCTCCCAAGATTAGGTACTGCACCGCCCGTGGCCCCGCGCCCCAGGCGACCAGCGGCTTCAGCCAGGCCGGTGCTGTTGAGGACTGCGGCCGTGTCCGGCGGACCAGCCGTGCCGCGTGGGTGTAAATGTGCTCGGGCACCGGGATACGCCGGACCAAGTCTTGCAGCCGTAGGATTTCTTCCGCCACCAGCAGATGCTCCAACGACGGCAGCACATCACCGGTCGTCGTGCGCGCGATCTCGATTTCCTCGGCTTCGCTCGGATAGTCCATTTCGATCAAAAACATGAATCGGTCCAACTGCGCCTCGGGCAGCGGATAGGTCCCTTCTTGTTCAACCGGGTTCTGCGTGGCCAGCACGACGAACGGCGGAGCGAGCGTGAACGGCTTACCGGTGACGGTGACCCGGTGTTCTTGCATCGCCTCAAGCATCGCCGCCTGAGTCTTGGGCGGGGCGCGGTTGATCTCGTCGGCCAACACGATGTTCGCGAAGATCGGACCCGGGATGAACTGAAACTCCCGCCGCCCACCGCCGCCATCCTGCAAGAT
>CALELC010000181.1 GCA_937904535.1 uncultured Planctomycetaceae bacterium | reverse complement strand
TTTCTGGTGGTGTTCGGTACGCGGTGCTCAGGAAGCTTTCATGCGCTCTCTCAGTCTGGCCCTGATGGTGGCGTTGCTTGGTTGTTCGAGATCGAGCGAACCCGATCGCGGTTTGCCCGGGCATCCACCAGAGGCGAACGCTGCGCATCATTCCGACCCACCTTGGGGAGGACTCCAAGTTGAGTCCTCGGGCGTGGCCCTTGAGGCAGCGGATCAAATCGTCGTGCTGTTGCACGGTTATGGCTCGAACGCCAGAGATCTCGTTCAGCTCGGCGACTACATCGGCGGCGACTCGCGTGCCTTTGTCTATCCCACCGCTCCGATTGCAAACGGTCGAGGTGGGTTTGCCTGGGCGACGACACAGTCAGAGATGGACGCAGCCCAAGCCCAACTTGAGTCGTTAGTTCGATTCGTCGCCCGGTCCTATCCGAACGCCGAGATCGCCGTGGGCGGGTTCTCCCAGGGTGCGACTCTGTCCAGCCGGTTGTTGACGGTTCCGGACCTTTCGGTTCGCCACCTCTTGCTTTACTCGCCATCGCTGACAGTTAGTGCAGCAGTGATCATCCCTGGAAATGATGTCCGAGTGCTGCTAGCGCATGGTCAGCAAGATGATCGAGTCCCATTCACCGATTCCAGCCAACTGCAAATGTTGCTTGAGCAACGCGGGATCGACACGAACTGGCTCCCCTTCGAAGGCGGACACACCATCACTGCGGAGGCCCTCGACGCCACAATCAGCCAGTTGTCAGAGCCTCGCGACTAGACCACACGGAGCGATCTCTGTGTTGAGGAGTTTCGGTTGCGTTCCACACGTCAAGCGGCCACTAAAATTACAGGCTTGAGAGCTAAACGTCAGCCGGTAACAGAGCAGCAAACTCATCCTCGCTGAGCACGGGTATGCCGAGTTGCTGGGCCTTAGCCAGCTTACTGCCGGCGTTTTCACCAGCGACGACCAAGTCGGTCTTTTTCGAAACGCTTTCCGAAGCCCGGCCGCCCAGTCGCTCGATCAGCTCTTTGATCTCGGTGCGGGTATAGCGCGCAAGCGTTCCGGTTACCACCAGCACTTTGCCTGCAAACACAGCGTCGGCCGCGGCGTGATGGGCCGCGGATTGCGGTTCACTGAGTTCCACTCCCACAGCTCGTAAATCCTCAATCAGCCGCTGGCCGGCCTCGCTATGCAGAAACTGGTGAACGCTTTGAGCGATCACGTCGCCAACGTCGTGAATCGCGGCTAGTTCGGCCACGCTCGCTGCCTGCAACGCTTCGATCGTTGGGTAACGCTGAGTCAGCAATTTAGCGACGCGCGGGCCGACGTGGCGGATCGCGATCGAGGTGAGCACGCGGGCCAGTCCACGAGATTTGCTCTGCTCAATCCCCTCGATCAGCTTATTGGCTTTGCGTTCTTTAACCAGTTGCAGTCGCTCGATCAGTTGATCGGCAGTCAATCGATATAAGTCGGCAACACTGGCGACCAGGTTGTGTTGCACGAGTTGGTCGACGATTTTGTCGCCCAGCCCGTCGATGTCCATACCCGTACGCGAGGCGTAATACACCAGTCGCTGGCGGAGTTGTGCCGGACAGGTGGGATTGGTGCAGCGGATATAGACTCCGCCCTCATCGCGAGTGAGCGGTTCATGGCACACCGGGCAAACGTCAGGAAACTGATACTCCGGCAGTTCCTCGGTGCGGAGGTGTTTTTCGACACGAATCACTTTGGGGATGATCTTACCCGCCTTCTCCACGACGACCATGTCGCCTTCGCGAACATCGAGTCGCTTGATCTCATCAGCATTGTGCAAGGACGCTCGGCTAACCGTGGTATCGGCAATGTTGACCGGCTGGAGGTAAGCGACAGGCGTGATTGCGCCGGTCTTACCGACCTGCACTCCAATCCGTTCAAGCTGCGTCACCGCTTCATAACGTTCGAACTTATAAGCCACGACCCAGCGTGGGCTTTTGCTGCGGATGCCGAGTTCGACGCGCTGGTCGAGCCGATTCACTTTGAACACGATGCCATCGATTTCGAAAGGCAGATCGGGCATCGCTACTTCGAGTTCGGCGATCGCCGCGAGCGCTTCCTCACTGCCGTTGAGCAGCCGCACGTTGGGCGTGGCCGGAATCCCAAAGCGTTTGATCTCGCTCAAAAAATCGATATGCGTCGTCGCCGTTAAGCCTTCGGTCTGGCCGACACCATGAGCAAAAAAACGCAGTTTGCGTTTGGCAGCGAGCGAGGGGTCAAGCAGGCGGATAGTACCTGCGGTAACGTTCCGGGTGTTCTTGAAAGGTTCGAGTCCGGCTTTGACCTGGCGAACATTCAAATCTGCCAAGTCAGCATCGGTCATATAGACTTCGCCGCGGACTTCCAGTGTCGCCGGAACCTGATCACCCACAAGCGTGAGTGGTAGGTCACGGATAGTCCGAATGTTGTGAGTGATATCGTCGCCGACTTCGCCGTTACCGCGGGTAACCGCCAGGCTTAGCGTTCCCTGCTCATAGACCACCGATGCCGCCACACCGTCGATCTTGTATTCCATCACCCACTGGATCGGTTCCGATCCGAGTAGCTTTTCTGTCCGTTGGAAATAGGCCGCGAGCTCATCGCGGCTGTACGTATTGTCGATGGACAGCATCGGTACGCGGTGGGCCACCTGCCGCAGGTGCGCCACGGGCGCGTCGCCCAGCCGCTGGGTGGGACTGTCAGGCGTGACCAGCTCAGGATGCTGCGCCTCCAATTGTTGCAACCGCTTCAGCAGGCGATCGTATTCCAGATCGCTGATCTCAGGAGCGGCATCAACATAGTAGAGCTGGTCGTGGTGTCGGATCTCGTCACGTAAACGAGTCAGTTCGTCTTCGACAGGCATCGCCGGTCCCGCTGGGTGCGAGGGTTTTCCACACGAAGGCAATCGTGGTGAATCACTTCACTTATCACATACCGATGGTTGCCGGCCACTGACCCGCGCGCTGAACGCCAGGGGCAGTACCCGATCAAGCTGCCAGGCGGCGCGCGACGACACTAAGGCAGTCGACGCCGTAGACCTTTGCCCAGCGAGCCAATTGTCGGCGGAAGGTTTCTTCGCCACCAGGTGACCCCTGGGCGGCCTGCAGGCGCTGGACAAAGTGTTCCAGTGGCAACGGACGCAGCGGCGTGTGCCCCGGGGGCGGATTGTGTTTACCGTAGAGCGCCTGGACGCGGAGCCGGTGGTCGCGTTTGGCGATTTCCAGATAGATGGAATACAGCACTTTTGCCGAGCCACTTAATGGCTCGATCGGGTCTTGCGAAACCATAATTTTGAATCCTGGACGGGGCGGCGGAAACAGAGTCAGACCCGCCAGCTTCCCGGTGCCGCGTGGAAACCAATGGCGGCACCGGACAGGGTGAAGTGGCGGCTGGAACCGATACTCATCCAAAATGACGATCGCTGGCAATATCGAATAACGCGCAACGTTTCCTCACTTTGGAAGCCCACGAACTCCCCCATGAAGTGACTATTCTTGTGATTTTGAACCGTTAGACTGCTAGGTTGAAATTACCGTCCTCCGCTCGATGCAGTCTCCCCTGGTCCCTGCCAGGTGACGCTGCCCCCGCCTGCTGTTCGACGTTCGTTCTCAACACAACCGCCGACGGCGTGCTTGGCCCCTCTTCCCACCCAAGAGCAGATGTCTGATTTTGAACCGTCGCATGCGACTCGACGGGATGGGCAGGCCCCGGCCTCCTCTTACCCACACAGCACCGGGGAGTTCCAGCCAGGTCTAACCAACGGCACGTGGAATCCCCCAGGCGACGCTCTGGCCTGCCATGAGACGGTGGTGAGTCAGAATCGATCCGGCGGTCTTTGGGACAGTTCGGCGCAGGACGACTTGGGGCGGTTCGGGCACACGTTCTTCACTCGCTTTGAACAGCACGAGGTTCTCGGGCGCGGTGGATTCGGCGCCGTCTACCGGGCTTACGACCGCAAGCTCAAACGTTTTGTAGCGCTCAAGGTGCCACACCGC
>CALELC010000180.1 GCA_937904535.1 uncultured Planctomycetaceae bacterium | reverse complement strand
TCAGCGAGACCGTGCCGCGCGTTGCCGACGTGATCAAGAGTGAAGAAGAACGTTTCTTCGCCACGATCGACGTTGGACTCGATCGCATCGACAAGCTGTTTCAGGAAATGCGCGGCAACGACACGCTGCTGGTCGATGGCGGCCGCGCCGCCGAAATGTACACCAGCTACGGTGTCCCTCCGGAACTGCTGCAGCAGATGGCGGCCGAAGAAGGCTTCACCTTCGACTGGGCCGGCTACCAGAATGCGATGGATATCCATTCGCAAATCAGCGGCGGCGAACAGAATCGTCTGTTCCAAACCGGCCCGCTGGAAACGCTCAAGGAAACACTCCGCGAGACTCCGTTCGTCGGCTACGACCACACGAGCTACCAAGCGGTCGTCAAAGGGATTATCACGGGCGATGGCCGCGGCGATGAAGACGACGGGATGTTGCTGTCTGAAACAGCCGCGACGACCGGAGCGGAGCATCAGCCGCTGCGGTTGGTGTTAAACGAAACACCGTTCTATGCCGAGTCCGGCGGCCAGGTCGGTGACATCGGCACGATCATCGGTGAGGGCTTCGAGTTCACCGTCACGGACACGCAGAAGCATGCCGGCCTGATCGTTCATCACGGCTATTTGGTTTCCGGCAAAGTAACCGAGAATGCGAACTGTACCGCCACGGTCGATGTTGAGCGACGCGACGCCCTGCGGCGAGCGCACTCGGCGACGCACATCCTGCACTACGCCCTGCAGCGCAACGTCGGCACACACGCGCAGCAGCAAGGTAGTAAGGTCGACGCTGACTGGCTGCGATTTGACTTCTCCCATCAGAAGGCGCTGAGCGATGAGACGCTGGCGGAAATCACTCGCGACGTGATCGCGCGGGTCCAGGCCGACGAGACGGTCCAGTGCCAAACAGTCTCGCTGGCAGACGCTCGCAAAGCGGGCGCGATGATGTTGTTCGGTGAAAAGTACCCGGACCCAGTCCGCATGGTGTCGATGGGAACGTTCAGCCGCGAACTGTGCGGCGGAACTCATTTGGATCGCACCGGGCAGGTCGGCTCGTTCGAGTTGATCGCTGAAGAGAGCGTCTCCGCCGGCACGCGCCGCGTCGTTGCTCTGACCGGCAAGAAGGCGGAGGAATACCGCGGCAAGATTCGCGAAGTCGTGACCGCAGCGTGTCGGTTGCTCGGCTGCTCAACGGACCGTTTGGCAGACAGTACTGCAGCCTTGGTCGCCGATGTGCGTGCGATCAAAAAAGAGATCGCTGCGGGTAAAGCCAGCGCCGATCGCAGCAGCAAACCTGCTCCAGCGGCGGCGGCCGTTGCGCCGGTGGGCGCGCCGAGTGAGTCGGAATATGCCGCCGCCAAGGCCCAGCTTCGTGATGCGGCGCGCACGCTCAACGTCACGCCGCTGGACGTCGCCACGCGGGTCGAAGCATTGCAGCAAGAACGCGCGCGGTTGCTTGAAGAACTCGCCCAAGCGACCGCCGGCGGGGAACTGTCGCCCGCTGATCTGCTCGCAGGCGGTGAATCGGTTGGCGATGCGATCGTCGTCGTCGCGCAGACGCCGGGTGGAAACGCTAACTTGATGCGTGGCTGGATCGACACGATTCGCAAGCTCAGCAAGTCACCTGTCGCCGTGCTGCTCGCTGCCGTGCAGGGCGACAAAGTGGTGTTGGTCGGCGGCCTGAGCCACGCGCTGGTCGACCGGGGACTCAGTTCCGGCACCTGGGTGGGCGCCGCAGCGACTGCGGTTGGCGGCGGCGGTGGTGGACGTCCCGACCTGGCGCAGGCCGGCGGCAAGGATCCAGAAAAACTCCCCGAGGCATTGGCCGCGGCGAAAGAACAGATGAAGGCTTGGTTGCAGTAGTCAAATCCGAAGCGAGGACGATACGACGTGAACATTCCGCAACCGATCGTTTCTGCGGCCGCCGGCGGCCAGGCGGCCGAACTGTCAGCGGCAGCGCTTCGGCAACACCACCAAATCGTGTTGTTGACCGACGGCTTTTCAACTCCGTTCCTGGCCAAAACAGCGATCAGCATGTTGCGGTACCGCACCGCCGATATCGTCGCGCTCCTCGATTCCACAACGCCAGCCAAGACAACCTCCGAGTTATTAGGCGTCGGTGGCGACTTGCCGGTCGTGGGTGCGCTGAGCGAGGTGCCCCAAGCTGATGCACTTTACATTGGCATCGCCCCGCCCGGTGGCAAACTGCCGCCGCCGTGGCGAGCGATCATCCTGGAAGCGCTCAGCCGCGGGATGGATGTCGTCTCGGGCCTGCACGATTTCCTCACCGATGATGCTGAATACGTTCAGGCTGCTCAGGCCAGCGGCCGCCAACTCATCGATGTGCGGCGAAATCGCTTTAAGTCGACTGCCGAGCACCGTCAATTCCGCCACGGCTGCGTCCGCGTGCATGCGGTGGGGCACGACTGCAGCATTGGCAAAATGGTGGCGTCGCTGGAGGTGCAACGCGGGCTCGCCGCTGCTGGTGAAGACGCTAAGTTTCTCGCAACGGGCCAAACCGGAATCATGATCTCCGGCGAAGGCGTGCCGATTGATTGCGTTGTCTCGGACTTCGTCAACGGAGCGGCCGAGCAACTCGCCTATGCCAACCAGCATCACGACTACCTGCTGATCGAAGGCCAAGGCAGTCTGACGCATCCAGCGTTCTCTGCGGTCACGCTCGGGTTGCTGCACGGCTGTGCTCCCGACGGGTTGATCTATTGCTACGAGGTCGGCCGGACGCATGTGAAAGGGCTCGACCATGTCGCGATTCCCGATCTGTCGCGGCAGCTTGAGTTCATCTTGAGCGCCGCTAACTTCCGACATCCCTGCCGGCTCGTCGGCGTCGCGATCAACACCCGGGTGTTGTCCGCCGAGGAGGCTGCCGCGGAAGTCGCGCAGGCCGAACAGCTGTTCGGCGTTCCGGCGTGCGATGTCTATCGCGACGGTGCGGACAAATTGGTGCAGGCGACCCGCGCGCTGCGTCAGTCAATTCTGGCACAGGGACCATCCGCTGGAGCATCGCAGTCATGAAGCTGACGTTTTATCGGCAGGAACTCCATCTGATCGATCCGTTCACAATCGCGCGCGGCACGATCACAACGCAACATAGCCTGATCGTGGAACTCCGCGATGGCGACTTGGTCGGCTGGGGCGAAGTCACCGAAAACGATTATTACGGCCATACGTTTGAGAGCATGGCAGCGTCACTACGGCGCGCCGAATCGCTGCTCGACGAATATCGCCAACGACCGCCCGAGGAAGTTTGGGCCCAGGGACTGGAGGTCACCAAAGGTAATCGATTCGCGCTCTCGGCGCTCGATTTGGCAGCTCACGACCTATGGGCCAAGCGACTGGGCCAGCCCTGTTGGCAGAGTTGGGGCTTGGAATGGGTCGACATCCCGGACTCAAGCTTCACCATCGGGATCGACACCACCGAGCGGATGATCGAAAAACTGCAACGTCACCCGGGTTGGAAAACGTACAAGATCAAGCTCGGTACTCCGCATGATTTGGAGATTGTGCGGGCGCTGCGCCAGCACACTGATGCCACTTTCCGCGTCGATGCCAATTGTGGCTGGACGGCTGACCAAGCGATTGAACGGTCTGCGGAACTCCAACAACTCGGCGTCGAGTTCATCGAACAACCGCTGCCGGCAGAAGCTTCCGACGCCGACAAGCGCCGGGTATTTGAACAATCGGCCCTGCCGATCATCGCTGATGAAAGCTGCCAAATCCGCCTGGATGTGGCCGATTGCCACGGCCTGTTCCACGGCATCAACGTCAAACTGTGCAAGTGCGGTGGGTTAACCCCGGCACTGGCAATGCTTCGCGAGGCACGTGAACTCGGTTTGAAAACGATGGTCGGCTGTATGATCGAAAGCTCGATCGGGATCAGCGCCGCAGCTCAGTTGTTACCACTGCTGAACTACGCCGACCTGGACGGGGCGCTGCTGATCAACAACGACCCCGCAAGCGGCGTGCAGATCGAGCTGGGCCACGTCGCCAAACCGACTGCTCCCGGAACCTCTGCGGAACTGCTCCCGCTGCAATTCTAGCGTCCAGGAACCCTCGTCTTCATGCGCGTCCAAATCGTCATTCCGGCTCGTCTCGCATCGACCCGTTTGCCAGAGAAATTGCTGCTAGGCGTTGGTGGCAAGTCGATTCTCCAACATACCTACGAAGCTGCCTCACGTTCCCAGGTCGCGACAGGCGTGATCGTGGCCGTCGATGATCCGCGATTGGCTCACGAAGTCGACTCATTCGGCGGCCAGGTACGACTGACGAGTCCAGCTTGTCAAAGCGGAACCGACCGAGTCGCTGAAGTCGCCGCGGAACTGACCGATACCGACATTTTCGTCAACGTACAGGGAGATGAACCCGAGATCGATCCTGCCGCGATCGACCGGGTCGCCCAGTTGCTGATCGATCATCCCGAAGCCGATATGGCAACCGTGGCCCGGCCGATCCGCGATCCTGAAACACTGCTCAATCCGAACTGCGTCAAAGCCGTATTGGGCGACAACGGGCGAGCCTTATACTTCAGCCGCGCGGCCGTGCCGTTTGTCCGCGAGGGGCTCACACCGTCGCTGCTGCAGGCGGAACCGCCGCTGTACTGGCATCACGTCGGCTTGTATGCCTATCGCCGCGAGTTCTTATTGTGGTTCGCTGCGCAGCCCGTCGCGCCGCTCGAGGCGGTCGAGAAACTCGAACAGCTTCGCGCCCTTCAAGCCGGCAAACAAATCGTTGTTGCCGCAGTTGAGTCCGCGGCAGCGGGAATCGACACCCTCGAAGACTTCCAAGCCTTCGCAGCCCGCTGGGAAAACCAGCATCGTCCCTAAGCCAAAGTCGCCGACTTACGTGGCCGACCTTTTGTCGCCGACCGCTCCGCCGGTCGGATCCCCGCCAGCCGCAACCACCCACGCAGCCTGCGCCTGATCTCACAGCCCAGCCGCAATCCGCCTCTCCCATCGATCGCGGAGCGCTCGACCACTCTGTCGCCCACCGCTCCGCCGGTCGGACTTCTGGTCTGCCGTAGCCACCTCAAGCGTCACGAACAGCGTATCCCCCTGCTCCAATCCATCCCACATCGATCGCGGAGCGATCGACTACACTCCCCCCCCTCCCATCTGCTACCATCAAGGGCAGTGACCATCCCACCCTCCAGGCGACATTCACTCGTCGGTACAGTTCACCCTGTCACCGACCCTGCCGGAGGCACAGCCAGCCGGTCCAGCGGGCTCCTCACACACAACCCCGGACGGT
>CALELC010000179.1 GCA_937904535.1 uncultured Planctomycetaceae bacterium | reverse complement strand
TCCGATCTGTTCGCTTGATGCCACTGTACGAGTCGGAAAGCCAGGAAATGTGATGCACCGCTAGGGCTTCGTTGTATGCCGGTTTCGCTCCGTGATTATTCCGCTCACGATCAACAGATTTGGGATGAAGAGCTTCAAGACTTCGTTCCCATGCGGGTGTTTGACGCTCACATGCATCTGTTCGATCCGCAGCATCTCGCACCGACCGCTCCGGAGAGCAGCCGGTGGACGTTCACGGATGTTGCCACCGCCCAGGCCTGGGCGGCAAAGTTGTATCCCGGTCGCGAAACCCATTTCTTATACCTCGGAGCGCCGCTCCCTGGACTCGACGTTCAAGCTTACAACGCGTGGTGCCAGGCGCAGGTTCAACAACACCCACAATCCCGCCTCAACCGGCTCGTCACCCCAGCCTGCTGCGTGCGCGACATCGAGCGTGATGTTCGCAGTCACGGCGTGGTCGGACTCAAGCCGTATCGCGTCTTCTCCGTCAGCGGCGACATCGCCCAGTGCCGGATCGAAGATTTCCTTCCACACCCACAATTGGAACTCGCCAACGAATTAGGGCTGTGGGTGACCTTGCACTTGTCTCGCTTTCAGGGCTGCGCCGACGAGCTGAACCTCCGCGACCTACGCGAATATACCCTCACGCGCTACCCCCGCATCAAATGGATCCTGGCTCACTGCGCGCGTAGCTTTACCTATTGGCCCATCCGCCAAGCGATCGCTCAGCTCCGTGAGCTGCCCAACATCTGGTACGACGTCTCCGCAGTAACTGACGTACGCCCCTTGATCACCCTGTTTTCGCACGAGGACCGGCGGCGCATCCTCTACGGTTCCGATGGCGTCGACGCGACCTACTTTCATGGCCAGTACGCCGCCTTGGGCAGGGCCTGGCAAGGCGTCGATGCTCATCGCCTAAAGTTACAGTTTCCTCATTGCGACGGTCGACCGATCCTAGCGATCTATGAACAACTGTTAGCCATGAAGCAGGCGGCCGAGATCGCGCAGTGGTCGCAAGACGATATTGAGAATCTCTTTTGGCGAAACGCCGCCGAACTATTTCACGTTCGTTTTAACGAACAACCGTCCGCACCATTGCCTCAGGAACCCTCCCGGACACAAACGACCTATCTCCGCGCGAAGCAGCTGATTCCGGGTGGCACCCAGTTGCTCAGCAAACGGCCGGAGATGTTTGCTCCAGGACTCTGGCCAGCCTATGCTCGCGAAGCCCGAGGCTGCGAGGTGGTCGATCTGGACGGCCGGCGCTTGATTGACATGACGACCTCAGGGATCGGCTCCTGCTTGCTGGGATACGCAGACCCGGACGTGACCGCGGCAGTGGTCCGCCGCATCCGCTTGGGGGCAATGTCCTCACTCAATGCCGCCGAAGAAGTCGAGTTAGCAGAGCTGCTGATTGCCTTGCATCCCTGGGCCGACCAAGCCCGCTTTGCGCGGTCTGGCGGTGAAGCGATGGCAATTGCTGTCCGCATCGCCCGCGCCGCTACCAAGCGTGATCGGATCGCCTTCTGTGGCTATCACGGCTGGTCGGATTGGTATCTCGCCGCGAATCTGCATCCGCAGGGAGCAACCGACGGACTCAACGGACATCTGTTGCCTGGCCTTGAGCCGGCAGGAGTGCCCCAGGCGCTCGGCGGGACGGCGTTGCCATTCAGCTACAACCGCTTGCAGGAACTGGAACAGCATGTGGCGCAGCATGCCCACGAAATCGCTGCCGTCGTGATGGAGCCGACTCGCTCGACAGAGCCTGAGCCTGGGTTCCTCGCAGGTGTACGCGAAATTTGTAACCGCTGCGGAGCAGTGTTGATCTTCGATGAAATCTCCTCGGGCTGGCGGATGCATTTGGGCGGCGTGCATCTGAAGTATGGTATCCAGCCGGACATCGCCGTCTTCGCCAAAGCCATGAGCAACGGGCATCCGATGTCCGCCGTCATCGGCCGCCGCGCGGTGATGGATATTGCTCAAACCACCTTCATTTCAAGCACCTATTGGACCGAAGCGGTCGGGCCAACGGCCGCCCTGGCAACCATCCACAAACTGCAGCAGATCGAGATCGCGGCACATACCAGCCACATCGGCAATCTCATGCGCGAGACCTGGCAGACACTGTCAGAGCGTTACGGTGTGCCGGTCAAGGTTTCAGGTCACGCAGCCTTACTGCATTTGAGCTTTGAACACCCACAAGCTGCCGAACTGGGGACGCTATTCACCGCGCGGATGCTTCGGCAAGGTTTCCTTGCCGGCAGCGGCTTCTATCCCAGCTTCGCCCATCAAGAACATCACATCGCCGCCTACGCAGCGGCGGCAGCACCCGTGTTTGCCGAACTCGCTGAGGCGATCGATCGCTCCGACGTCTGCCAGCGACTTCACGACACCGGTACCCAGCGACGTCACACCGGCTTTAGCCGACTCACCTAAGCTCCGTTTCCGTTCATCGTTTTATTTAGATACCAATTGATTCCGATCTCATGCTACGCAAAGTGGACCGATGCGCGAAATCATCCCTCTCCTGGAAAAGCGATGTTGCTTCGCGGCCCAACTGCTCACACCTCAGGTCTTGCATACACCGGCTGGCGGAAGTGCGGAGACCGTAGGTTCTTCGGTTCCATCGGAGCAAGCTTTACCTACCGCAACGAGCGATCGTTGTGTATTGAGGTTAACCTTCGGCTTGGCCGTGGCCCTGTTGGCACTGACAGTCCAGGCCAACGATGACTGGCCGCAATTTCGTGGACCTAATAGCAGCGGCATTTCTCCCTCTGCTCAAGACCTCCCCATCGAGTTCTCGGAGATTCACAACGTCGCCTGGAAGGCGTCCGTGGGTGACGGCGTGGGCGGTGCCGTCGTCGCCGCCGGACGAGTCTTCGTCAGCGGGATGACCGACGCGAACACGGTGAGTTTATTCGCGTTCGACTTGGCGTCGGGCACTCAACTTTGGCAGCGAGACTGGCCCGCCGGAGAGTTGGCAGAGATCCATGAAACCAATAGTCATGCCAGCACCACTCCAGCCGCCGACGCCGAACGTGTCTACTTCTATTTCTCCACGCTCGGCCTGATCGCCGTCGACGCTCAGTCGGGGGCCGATGCTTGGCGGCAAGAGTTGCCCACACCTTTTTTTGTTTTCAAATGGGGGCCGGGCATGTCACCAGTACTCTATGACGATCTGGTGATCTTCTGCCAAGATGACGATCTGCATCCGGCGATCTACGCATTTGATCGAGTCACGGGTGCCCTACGGTGGCAAGACAACCGCGAGGACATGGCGGTCAACTATTCGCATCCCGTCGTCTGCAGCACCACGCAAGGCGATGAGATTGTGGTCGCCGGTACCGGAATGCTGATTGGCTATGATCCTAAAACCGGCCAGCGACGGTGGTTTGCCAAATCTCTGCTCAGAAACATCAAAACCACACCGATCTGTCGCGACGGTGTGGTTTATATCTCCGTGCAAAGCGCAGGCATTGCGAATCAGTGGTTAGCGGCCGTGGATGGCGCTGAAAACGGACAGAAAGATGGCAAGCTGACCAAGTCCGAAATCCAAGCTTTTATGGGCGACAAACCCATCCCCGATGCTTTCCTGCGCAAGACCTTCGACCGCGGCGACCTCAATCAAGATGGCATCTTAGAAGGTCGTGAACTCGATCTCGCCTTCATGCATCCCAACAACTTCGCCGGCGCCACCTTCGACACGCCGGCAGAAGACACGGCGTCTCAGGCCATTTTGGCGGTTCGCGGCGGTGGTGAAGGAGATGTCACACAGTCGCATGTCTTATGGCGGCACCCCACACGCCATACCGACCATATCGTCTCACCGCTGGTTTCCGAAAATCGCATGTTTCTGATTAAAGAAGGCGGCATCACCACCGTCTTCGACACACAACAAGGACAACCGCTGCGCCGACCGCAACGCGTGGGCCGCGGCGGCAGTTACTTTGCGTCGCCTGTTTCAGGAGACGGCAAGATCTACCTCGCCAACAGCAACGGTATCGTGCTCGTCCTCCGCGATAACGACACCTACGAAGAACTCGCAGCTAATGATGTCGGTGAGAGCATCATCGCCACACCAGCGATCTCAGGCAGAAACTTGCTGATCCGCACCCGAACTCAATTGCTTTGCATGGCGGAACCCCAATAACCCATTGACCCCAAACCTATCAACGCACGAATCCTGCTCCCCACTGCGACATGAAGCACTCACAACCAATAAAAGCCCGACATTTTTGCTAGCAACCGCAGACCGAAACGACGCTCACCCACCGCAATCACACCCGAGATAACTTCAACACTGTGGCAGATCAAACGCCGGCCAAAACCGCATTGTTCACCAGAACCTTCGGTTCGCATTCTGTCCACGAAATCAAACCCCCAGGACGGAACAAATATTCGCTTCACAAACAATCCTGAGAAAGAACCTCTTATTAGGAGCAAAATTGCAGCTGCATTTAGCATAGGGCGACGAAAAACTCCCAGTAAATTTGATTGACTCAGTCACAAGTGCGGTATATTGCAAGCCAACAACCGCTTCTTTGATTTATCCAATCAGCAAACGCGTTACAGCGGAAGTTTGCGTCGTCGTGAAGGATGAGTTCTTTTCAAATCCTGTTTCTTCGAGAGGGTCTCATGAGATACGTCAAGACATTCCGGAACGCATTTACGCTCGTCGAACTGCTGGTTGTGATCGCAATCATTGGAGTGATGGTTGGGCTGCTCTTACCAGCCGTTCAATCCGCCCGCGAGGCGGCTCGCCGGATGCAGTGCTCCAACAATCTCAAACAAATCGGATTGGCACTCCACAACTATCACGACACCTTCAAGGTGTTTCCCAAAAATCAAGCCTGGGCAACGCACGGCGGCAATAGTTATGGCCCGCCAGCCCAGAACAGCGGCATCAGCTGGCGGGCGCTAATCCTGCCGTTCCTTGAGCAGGACGCCTTTCACAACCAGATCAATTTCAGCTTGCCGATCATGAGCACGGTGGGCACACCCTCCAATCTCGAGCTCGCTCGCAAACCGATGTCGCCGTACCTCTGTCCGAGCGATCCTTCAGGAGAGGTAAATAAAAGCGGAGAGCAGTACCTCTGGTCCAATTGGTGTTTTCCGCATGCCACTTGCCCTCGCGAGGCTCCGCTGGGCGTCACGACTTACAAGGGGTTCAATGGACATGGCTATGACATTCCTTTTGGCACCTCCGCTTATCCACATGCAATGTTCGACCGCCGCGAAGGCAAGCCACTGGGCATGAAGGATGTCATCGACGGCACCACGAATGTGTTGTTCGTAGGCGAAATCTCGCCGGAGTGGTATGCATGGTCAAGTTGGATGGCTTGGCATTCACCCATGTCCAGCCACCGTGGCCCGAATCACGTCCACCGCATCTACACACGAATCGGGCAGCGCACCGCGGCGCAGCACGGCTGGCTTGATGGCTTCACCGCCAACAGTTTTCACCCCGGTGGCGTTCAATTTCTGCGAGTCGATGGAAGCACCAATTTTGTCTCCGAAACGATCGACCTGACCAAGTACCAACAATCCGTCCACCCACAGGACGGAATGCCGCTCGGAGGAATCGACCAGTAGCTTGCTGAACCGAGATACCAGAGGTGCTGCCACACGCTTAGCTTTACCGTGGTAGCACCTCTCCTATCCGGTTTGTGTCTGATGTGTTTTTGATGGATTCAAATGTGAGTGGAAAATTAAAATGAGTTTAATGCGTCATTCAGTCAGCCATGCGTCCCTCCGCAGCTCATCTCGGTATTGCGCCCTTGCATTGGCCACGATGAGTTTGCTTGCAACGGGGTGTGGCCCAGCGCGCGATCCCAATTTGCCACCGACAGCGCCGGCCGGCGGAACAGTGATGTACAACGGCAAACCGATTGACCACGGCGCGATCACCTTGCATCCACTCGGCAAAGGAAATCCCGCGGTCGGGGCAATCGATGAGAACGGTAACTTTGAGCTGTCCACCTACACACGGGGCGACGGCGCGGTCTTAGGTCAGCACAAAGTGACGGTTGATATCCCACCCCCGCTGGACGGCATGCATGCCGGGGCAGTGCTCAAGGTCCCCAAGGCCTACACCACCCCAGAGACCTCGCCGATCACGGTCGAGATCACAGCCGATGGCAAAAACCGGCTGGAGTTAGTGGTTGAGGACTGAGCCTCCAACTGCCCATTAGCCCCCTCTCTCGCACTCGTTTGCTGTACCGGTTGAAGGCTGTTCGCAGCCTCTGCGGCTC
>CALELC010000178.1 GCA_937904535.1 uncultured Planctomycetaceae bacterium | reverse complement strand
TGAGTTGTGGCGGTTGATCGACCTTATGCCCTGCCCCCCCTCGGCCAACCCCCGCGACCTGTTTGGCTCCCCCCTGCTCGACGAAGGTTTTCAGCAGCAGGCCGAGCCGATCTTTCGTGCCCTGATGCCGTGGGTCGCGTTCGGTTCGGATGAAGGCGTGGAGTTTTACACGGTCGCGAGAAACTTCAATCGGGCCATCGACGCCACCCAGCCGGTACGTGCCGCTCAGGTCTACGATCTGGCCATCGCTGGCACGATCGAGTCGACCATCTTTTATCCAGCCGCCTACGTTTCCTTGCCGGCTTTCGTCCACCGCAAGAGCGTGCTGGCAGCACTCGAAACCGGCGACTTCGCCAAGGTGACGGAGCAGATCGACGCGATCATGCGTCTCAATCCGATCGACATCGATTTTGGCGAAAACGTCGTGGCGAAACTGCGACAAGCGGGGCAACAGGAACTGGCCCAGCAGACGCTCGAGCGGATCTATCAGGCCGGCAACGCGCACTTGGAGCGGTTTCCGCTAGACATCGTCACCGCCAACAACCTCGCCTGGATCCTGGCCCTGTCCGACTATCGGCTGGACGATGCGCTGCGGTTGTCGCAGCGGACGGTGTACCTCGCTCCCGACAGCACCGTCTACCGAGATACTTTGGCGGAGGTGCTGTACCGCCTGGGACGCACCGACGAAGCGGTGCAGCTTGCTCAGGCGTGTCTGCTCGACCAGCCCGGTGAATGGCACGTGCGTGAACAGCTGCGGCGGTTTCAAACGACGAAACCCGAGTGAGCCGGAGCCTGGTGATGGCGTCACGGGGCTATTTGTTTAGAATGTCGCCCCCTGACGATCCGACGTTGCGCGATCGAGCCTCCCTTTGCCACGGTCTGTAGCCCTCATGCCAGAATCTTCCGACGCTTCATCGCCGCTGCATTACAACCGCGTGATCCTCAAGCTGAGTGGAGAGAGTCTCGCCGACTCCAGCCAACGCGGCATCAGTGGTGATGAAGTGGAGGGCATTGCCCGTCAGATCAAGCAGGCTCACGAATCCGGTTGCCAAATCGCAGTCGTGATCGGCGGCGGCAACATCCTCCGCGGCGCCCAGTTCAGCGGCACCAACACGATGGTCCAGCAAGCGACCGCGCACTACATGGGGATGATGGCCACGGTGATCAACTCGATGGCCATGCAAGACGCGTTGGAATCGCTCGGCTGCCCGACACGCGTGATGTCAGCGATCGAGGTCGACACGGTCGCCGAACCGTTCATCCGCCGCCGCGCGCTACGGCATCTGGAAAAGGGTCGTGTGGTGATCCTCGCCGCCGGGATCGGTCGCCCGTTTGTGACCACCGACACCGCCGCCGCCCAGCGCGCCCTGGAACTCGGTGCTGATGTGGTACTCAAGGCGACCCGCGTCGACGGCGTGTACAGCGAAGACCCCGAGCGCAACCCGCACGCAGTGCTCTACGAGTCGCTGACTTATGACGCGGTGATCGAAAAGAATTTGCGGGTAATGGATGCGACGGCGATCGCCTTGTGCCGCGAGCACAACGTCCCCATCTTGGTCTTTAACTTCAAGCACGACGGGAACATCGTGCAGGCTGTCACCGGCAAGAACATTGGCACCTGGATCGGCAACCGCCGCGGGTAAGGCTGCAAGTCCTTTCCATCAGCGATCGCCCATCTCCGTTCCACTTACACTTCCCTCTCACGCCTTTACCCCTCACGACCGGAGTCACGAGTCATGACATACGATGAAATTCTGAGCGATGCCCAAGAGCGCATGGACAAGGCCCTGGCGGTGCTTAGCAATAATCTCAGCGGAGTACGCACCGGTCGAGCCAACCCTGGCTTGGTCGAGTCACTGCGGGTGGAGGTCTATGGCTCGCACACGCCGCTGAAACAGCTGGCGTCAATCGGTACCCCCGAACCGCAGCAGATCGTCATCCGCCCGTACGACACCTCGACGATCAAAGAAATCGAAAAGGCGATCGTCGCTGGCGACCTCGGCCTGAACCCGCAAAACGACGGCCGGATCATCCGCCTCAATGTCCCACCGCTGTCGACCGATGTCCGCAAAAAAATGGTTGCGCGGATCAAGGAACTCACCGAAGACGCCAAGATCAGCATCCGCAACATTCGTCGTGACGCCAACAAAGCGGCCGATGCGGCCGAAAAGGACAAGACCATGTCCGAAGACGAACGCAACACCCTGAAGGACGAAGTTCAGGAACTGACCAAGAAGTTCGAAGCTCAAGCCTCCGAGCTGGCCAAAACGCGAGAAGCGGAAGTGATGGAAGGCTAAGGCTCGGCTGCAGCCTCAAATCAGGTCGGGATACCGCACGGCTCACGCCGTGGCGTTGTTGTCAGCGACGGGGCGCAAGCCCCGCCCAAGCAACCAGAAATGCTCCCGGGA
>CALELC010000177.1 GCA_937904535.1 uncultured Planctomycetaceae bacterium | reverse complement strand
CCGTCAGCGTTTACGGACGGGCGCGAGCCTCTGGCCTTCCTCTTCCGGATTTTCGCTCGTAACGGAGCACGCGCACGAGACACACCCCGGCGCCTGGCCCCGTTCACCTTGTGGCCCCGTTCACCTTGGGCCGGGGACAGCATTGCGATAGACTGCGGCGATGCCAACGATTCGCCAATTGCCGCCTCAACTCGTCAATCAAATCGCCGCTGGCGAAGTGATCGAACGCCCCGCATCAGTCGTCAAAGAGCTGATGGAAAACAGCATCGATGCTGGGGCGCGGCGGATCGAAGTCACGATCACCGGCGGTGGGAGCGAGCTGATTCGGCTGAGCGACGATGGCTGCGGGATGACCCCTGAACAGCTGCCGCTGGCGATCGCCAGCCACGCGACGAGCAAGTTGCCGGACGATGACTCGCTGTTTCATGTCGCGACGCTCGGTTTTCGCGGGGAAGCGATCGCCTCGATCGCTTCGGTATCGCATCTGATGATCCGCAGCCGGACCGAGGACAGTCCTGGCGGGGCGGAAATCGTTGTCCGTGGCGGCGTGATTGAGCCGCCGGCACCCTGCGGCTGCCCGGTGGGGACGGTGATCGAGGTCCGCAACCTGTTTTTCAACACCCCGGTGCGGCGGAAGTTCATGCGCTCGGCGCAAACCGAGAATGGCCACATTGTCGAGGCGTTCACTCGGCTCGCGCTGGCCAACCCGCACATCCACGTGGTGCTCCGCAGCGGCGATCGGGTGCTGCACGACCTGCCGCCGACGACCAACTGGAGCCAGCGGATCGCAGCGTTCTTTGGCGATGAGATCGGCAGTTCGCTGATCCGCATCGACAGCGATGCCGGCGATATCCGCGTGAGCGGCTATGTCTGCGATCCTTCGGTCAGCCGCGGCAACGCGCGGATGCAGTACCTGTTTCTCAATGGGCGGCACATTCGCGATCGGGCGTTGCAGCATGCGTTGGGCGAAGCGTACCGCAGTTTGTTGATGGTTGGTCGCCATCCGGTCTGTTTCCTGCGACTGGAAATGCCGCCTGAACTGGTCGACGTTAACGTGCACCCGACGAAGCTGGAGGTGCGGTTCACCGACAGCGGGCGAGTCTACGCACGCCTCCTACAGACGCTACGGCACCATTTTTTGACCACGGACATGACGATGCGGGTCGGTCCCACACCGTCACGCGCCGGTGCCGGGCAAGCCGATGAAAGTCAGGAGAACGGCGAGCTTGATGGGGCCGGCGGGCTGCTCGGTGGCCGATCATCTTCCTGGGAATCGGCCAGCGAAATCGCACACCGTCAAAGCGTGATCGATTG
>CALELC010000176.1 GCA_937904535.1 uncultured Planctomycetaceae bacterium | reverse complement strand
CTTCGACGGCAAAAATGACCGCCATATCTTCACCCGTGTTAGGGTCGACGAGCGGGGTAGCGAGCGAACCGCCGAACCGACCATTGGTAACCGGAGCTGCGCCGACCGTTCGAATCGTCGAGCCGACTTGGAAAGGAGCGCCATTCACCTGGTTGGTGAACAGCTGCCCGCCCTGCAAAAACAGGTGAGTCAACTGAAGTGGTGGATTTCCTCCGGGCACCATCGTACCAGTTGGATCCTCAACCATCACATCGCCATTGCTCGTGACCAAAGCGGCCTGCACATCAGCCGTTGCGGTAAAGACCGCCAGCGCAGCTACAAGGGCTGCAAAAAAACGAATTCTCATCTCAATACCTAATTGGAAAGTGACCAAAACCATTCAACAAACAAAAACAACCACCGTTCCCGAAGGAACGCGATGCTTAGGCTTGTGGTGGCTTGATCAGCCCATCCAATTCAGGTAATGGGGGACGACGCCCGTCCCATAACGACAACCGATCAGCGATCGGAGGCATGCAAGCGAACGCCGCATCGAAAAGCGCAGCATAGGGTCCCGCTGAGAATCCCGGGTGCCCCTCGACGGACCACGGATTCTCGTCCGACGTCCGGTCAGCGCCCCAGTAGTCACCTTTGCTATCGGTGTCATCATCGAGCGACACCAGTACGCCAGCGGCTTCGGTGACTGCCGGCTCACCAAACTGCAAAAAATGCGTCTGAACGATCACACCGGCTTCAGCCGTACTGGCAAAAGCAATGAGCAAAATCGGAACGAGCCACTTTGCGATCATGCCGGTAAACATACCGCGAGGAAGGCGAAATTGCAAGCCGGAGACGCGAATTTTTGCCGTAAGAATGGACGGGATGATGCATTCTGCCCGGGGAAGATCACTGGCCTGCTGCTTTTCCAGCCGAGAGTCACACTGCAGGCCATCATTCCTATCTCTATCTAGCGCAATCACTGGCATCAATAGCGGCCACTAGGGATCGACGGCTTCGTAGCAAACAGCCTCAAACTGCCGTGCGACCGCCGCGGCACTATACCGCTGCTGAACCAATCTGTGTGCCTGAGCCGCCATTGCTCGCCTGCGCTGGGGATCGTGCAAGAGCGCAACGACGTTCTTGGCCAGATCCTGGTCCTGATCTGCCAGCAAGACATGCTCACCTGTCCGCAAATCGAGTCCCTCTGCTCCCAAAGTGGTACTGACCACGGCACAGCGCATCGCCATCATCTCGAAAATTTTCAGTCGGGTGCCTCCACCGGAATAGAGCGGCACAACCCCGACTGCGGCACGTTCAAGGTAAGGTCGAGTATCGGCTACGGTGCCTGTGACCTTGACTCCAGGTTGCCGTCCCAGTTCTTTTACCGCTCGCGGTGGGTTGCGCCCCACAATGGTGAAGGTTGCGGTGGGAATCTGGTCTCTCACCTGCGGCCAAATGCAGTGCACGAAATGCTGAACCCCGTCGATGTTCGGCGGCCAGTCCATCGAGCCGACGAAGACCACGTTGTCACCGGTCCGTGTGTCCGTGTCAGCCGAATGGAAATAGTCAAGGTCAACGGCGGTATCGATCGTGCGGACATGATCCCAGCCATACATTTGCTCGAACAGTTCCCGATCTCGCTTACTGACAGCGACCACGCGGTCGAAGCGTCGCCCCGCGGCGCCTTCAAACCAACGCATTTTTGCAGCTTGATGCCGCAGATACATCGCTAGCGGGCCACGATGACGTTGCGCTAGCCTCGAAAAAATCTCGGCCTCGACGTTATGCTGGAACAGCAGCGACCGTATCGGCAAACCCACGGCATTTCTCGCCATTTGCACAAAGTCGCAAATCAGCAGATCGTACCGCTCCCGCTGCAGCAATTCTGCAGCCCGGGCCCTCAAGCGACGGTCGTAGTCCTTTGCAACATTCAGCGGATAGGGTGAGGCGAGATTTGCTGCCGCCGCGGCCATGAACCTCAGACTGCGCCGCGGCGTCTCTTGCCAAGGCACGTTTTCAAGCCGGAGGCCCAGTTCCTGCATCGCCTGAACGGACGGCTGTTCCGCTTCGAGCAAATTGCTCAAATACGTCACGTCGTGCCACTGAGCGAGGTGCCGCAGAATGTTGAGCGTGCGGATCTTGCCGCCGGTATCGGCAGGAAACAGCAGACGCTTCTGCAGAAACAAGATTCGCATGCATTCACTTCACTGGACCGACGGCCGCTGCTCATCACTAGCACCGCTGCTTCCGCCGCAACCTACCAACGAGACGCCGACTCGGTGATCGCGCGGCCAAATGCCAAGCCTCAGACTCACCTCCCGGCATTCCTTGTAGCAACCAACAACCCGCTGACGGACGGCTTTGCTGTCTTGCAACCACCCACAGCTGCCGGTGGCGGTATGGTCGAACGACTGGTTTTTCACACTCGCGCAGGCGAGCCCGCAGTGCTCTGTCCACTCTGCTCCTGGTACCACGAGACAGTGGCATCGAGGCCTTGCTCAAAACCGATGATCGGACGGTAACCGATGCGAGTTTGGGCCAGTTCGAGATCGGCTAAGGAGTCACGAACATCGCCCGCCCGTGGCGGTTGATAGATGGGTTGCACGTCCGCCTGACCGTAGCGACGAGCCATCGCGGCCGCCAATTGATTGACAGTAATCCGGTCGCCGCAGGCAATATTCATCGCCTCGCCACCGAGCGATTCCTCCGCCCGAGCAGCCAGTAAGTTTGCGTGGACAGCATTCTCGACAAACGTGAAATCTCGTGATTGTTCACCGTCGCCGAAGATCACCGGCGCACTGCCTTCGCCCAGTGCTTTTGCAAAAGCGGCGATCACAGCCGCGTAGGCCGAGTTTGCGTTTTGGCGTGGGCCGAAGATGTTGAAGTACCGCAACGACACGGTGTCGATTCCGTAGCAATCCGCATGTGCCCGCAACAGCATCTCATCAGCGGCCTTACTCGCAGCGTAAGGACTTTTCGGACGGAGCGGCATCGACTCGATCTTGGGTAGCGTCGGCGAATCACCATAAATCGATGAGCTAGACGCCAATACCAGTCGGCGTACTCCACCTTCGCGAGCCGCGTCGAGCACGTTGAAGGTGCCGTTGATGTTTACCTCGACATAGCGGCCGGGCATTTCAACGCTGCGTGGAACGGATCCCAGCGCTGCCTGATGAAACACGTACGAGCAGCCGGACATGGCCTTTTCCAACAAACCTCGGTCGAGGATGCAGCCCTTGATGAACAGCAAGCGGTCACCTGCTGTGTCGCTGAACGACGCGAAATTGGCAACATCACCGCCGGAAAGATCGTCGATCACCACCACTTCGGCACCGAGTTCGATCAACGCCTCGCACAGGTGTGAACCGATGAAGCCGGCGCCTCCAGTGACCATCACTCGCCGCCCCTCGAAATGCTCGCCGTGCAGCGAACGCCAATCAGTCAACGCCATCAAACCACTCCTCAAGAAAAATACGGAAACGGATTCAACGCCCGTTTGCCTCGAGGCCAGCCGCCCCGGATGTCAGTCGCCCTCAGCGTCAGGTCGCCGAGGTACACGTCGCTCACAATTCGTCAGCCACCCCGAGCATTTAACAGGCTTAAATCAACTATCCACCGGCACCCCGACTCACTGAACGACCGGTTCAAAATCATGCCGCCAGGGCAATTTTTGACTCTCACAAGCCGTCGCGTCAGACATCGGTGCGAGCGCACTCGATCAGGTTGCCACGACCTGCGGTTCAACCAAACCATGGGCATTGCAAATCACCTGGGCGATTCGTTTGGCACTGTTGCCATCCCACAATTCCGGGCAGCGGCCCAGAGCGTAGGTCCCGTCAAGCACCTCTTGAAACCGCTGCCGCAGCGAATCGGCATCACTGCCGATCAGCGTGCTGGTCCCTTCGTCGACCGTGATCGGACGCTCGGTATTGGGGCGCATGGTTAAGCACGGGATTCCCAACGCAGTCGACTCTTCTTGGAGCCCGCCCGAGTCCGTGACGATTACCCTCGCATTGGACGTCAACGCCAGGAACTCCAGGTAGCCCTGCGGCGCCAGAATCCGCAATTGCGGATGTCGCTTGAGCCAATCGGTAAATCCGAACTCGTTCATCCGCCCCAGCGTGCGCGGATGAACCGGAAACAACAACGGCAGTCGCTCACTGACTTCTGCGAGCACTTCGAGGATCTTTCGCAAGGTCTCAGGAGCGTCGACATTCGCCGGCCGGTGCAGCGTTACCACACCGTACTGCCCCGGCGCGACCTGACACTGCTGCAGCACCGCGTCACTGTTCAGCCGCGGCAGCGCATCGCGCAAGGTGTCGATCATCACGTTACCGACCAGATGCACACTTGCCTCCGAGTGTCCCTCCCGGAGCAGATTTTCCACGCCCGACGGTTCGGAAACCAGCAGCAGATCACTTACCGCATCGGTCATCAGCCGATTGATTTCTTCCGGCATCGTGCGGTCAAAGCTGCGCAGGCCGGCTTCGACATGGGCAACCGGAATGTTCAGCTTCACCGCGGCTAAGGTCGCAGCCAAGGTGCTATTCACATCACCCACGACGACCACCCGCCCATAGCTTCCGCCGCCGGCAGGTCCCTCCTGCAGTACCGATTCGAAACGTTCCAGCACCCGAGCGGTCTGAGTTGCTTGACTGCCTGAGCCCACCCCCAGATCGATGTCCGGCTTCGGAATCCCTAGCTGTCGAAAAAACACCTCA
>CALELC010000175.1 GCA_937904535.1 uncultured Planctomycetaceae bacterium | reverse complement strand
CCGGCGATGCGACGACAGGCGCCGATGAACTGCGTGATAATGAACGTCGTCGTCAAATCGGCTGCTGCCAGTCGGAGGAAGCCCTTTGTTTGATCCACTTCGTCCCAGCCGGCACCGCCATGGGAGGACGACAGAAACCAGCGAAACACTCCGGCCTGGGCGCAGGCCGCTAACGCCTCGGCAGGCCAGTCAGCGGGACTCCGCCAGCGGTGGGCGTGCGACGCTAGCCATTCACACAACTGCTCGAGCTCGATTTGGTCCGGCGTGAGAATCGGGGTGGTCACGGGTGACGGGGTAAGCTGGCTCGAGTCGGCGGCAGAGGCGGTTGGCATCACTTAAATGTCCCGGTGGGAATGGCAACAACGACGAGTTTCACTTCAGAAATAACGTGAAAACGGGCCCAGGCAATCGAATCACGCTAACCGTTTTAGGACAAGTCCGCTATCCTTTCTGACTGTCGAAGGCTTCCTTGGGAGACCCTTCGACTGCCGTTTTGAACGAAACCGTTTCAGTCTCACGATGAGCCCATGCAACATGTCGATCACCTACCCTAAGTCGTCGGGCCCCGACGCGGCAGATCCACAGCTTCATGATGCACATGCTATTTATGACAAGCTGTGGGCACTGGCCAACAACCTGTGGTGGTCCTGGCACCCGGAGTGCGATCAGTTATTTCGTGAAATCGATCCAATCCGCTGGCGACAGTTGGATCACAATCCCATCGCACTGTTGCGGGAGATGACTCCGCAAGAGGTCGGACAACGGGCGACGGAACTAGTTCTGCAAAGCCGTACCAACTACCTCTACCGCCGGCTGAAAGAGTACATGGAAGATTCCCATACTTGGGGGTCAACCAACGCGGGCGTGTTGGGCGCCAAGCCGGTGGCCTACTTCTCTGCCGAGTTCGGGATCCATGAATCGATCCCGATCTACAGCGGCGGTTTGGGAGTACTGGCCGGGGATCACATCAAGAGCGCTTCGGGGCTCGGTGTGCCGCTGGTGGCGGTCGGATTGTTTTACTCCCAAGGCTACTTCCGTCAGTATCTCGATGAGACCGGGATGCAGGGCGAAGACTACCTCGACACCAAGATCGAGAATCTGCCGATGCGGCCGGCGGTCGGGCCTGACGGCAATCCGGTGATGGTCACAATCGACACCCGCACCGGCAGCCTGCAGGCGAAGGTGTGGTTGATGCAGGTTGGCCGCGTCCCGCTGTATCTGCTGGACTGCAATGTTGAAGGCAACAGTCCCGAGGAGCGAGAACTGACCAGCCGCTTGTATGGCGGTGACATCCGCACCCGGATCCGCCAAGAACTGGTGCTCGGTGTCGGCGGGGTGCGCGCCCTAGCGGCGCTGGGGATTCATCCGGGCGCTTATCACCTCAATGAAGGGCATAGCGCCTTCGGTGCTTTGGAGGTGGTTCGCCAGCGAATGGAGGACGATGGGCTGTCGTTTGAGGAAGCGGCGCGTCAGACCGCACGGATGAGCTGTTTCACCACGCACACACCGGTGCCCGCGGGGCACGACCGCTTCCCGGCGGACTTGGTCGAAGAGCACCTGGGCCCGCTGCGCGACGCACTGAAGATCTCCCATGAACATCTGATGTCGTTTGGCCGTGTCGATCCCAGCAACGTCAATGAAACGTTCTGCATGACGGTTCTGGGGCTGAAAATGAGTCACTACGCCAATGCGGTGAGTAACCTGCATGGTGTCATCAGTCGCCGCATGTGGTCGCCGATGTGGCCGGATCGTCCCGAGGAAGAAGTGCCGATCGGACATATCACCAATGGTGTGCACGTGCACTCCTGGTTAGCGCAGCAGATGCGTGCGCTGTACGACAAGCACTTCCCGGTCGGCTGGATCCGCAATGTGCAATCGCCAGAGGCTTGGCAATCGATTCATGACGTCGATCCCGGCGAACTGTGGGAAACACACAACGCGCTGAAGAACAATCTGTTGACCTTTGTGCGTCGTCGCCTGAGCCGCCAGTGCCGGCGCCGTGGCGAAAGCGATGCCGTGATTGAAGCGGCGCGCAATGCCCTTGATCCGAATGTGCTGACCATCGGCTTCGGTCGGCGATTCGCGACCTACAAGCGCGCCAACCTGTTGTTCAACGAACTCGACAAGATTGCAGAACTGCTGGCCAATTCCGAGCGGCCCATCCAGTTGATCTACGCCGGCAAGGCGCATCCGAAGGACGAACCCGGGAAGCGGTTTATTAAGGAGATCGCCAATCTGCGACACGACCCACGGTTTGCCGGGCGGATCGCGTTTGTCGAGGATTACGACATCAACGTCTGCCGTCACTTGATTC
The DNA here is from genome assembly GCA_937904535.1 of uncultured Planctomycetaceae bacterium. Taxonomy (GTDB): domain Bacteria; phylum Planctomycetota; class Planctomycetia; order Pirellulales; family Pirellulaceae; genus UBA6163. The sequence continues at coordinate 3,463 of CALELC010000175.1, read as the reverse complement.
AAGGGGTCGATGTCTGGCTCAACAACCCTCGTCGGCCGCTCGAGGCCTCCGGAACCAGCGGTCAGAAGGTGGTCCTCAACGGTGGGCTCAACTGCAGCATCCTCGATGGTTGGTGGGCAGAGGCCTACAACGGCAACAACGGTTTTGCCATCGGCTATGGCACGAGTCACGTCAACGACGAGATTACGGACGCCCGCGACGCCGAAGCGTTGTACGAGACGCTGGTCAATCAGGTGATTCCTTGCTACTACGACCGCGACCATGATGGACTGCCCAAGGCCTGGATCAAGCGGATGATGCATAGCATCAGCACGCTCGCGTGGCGTTTCAGCAGTCATCGGATGGTCGTCGACTACAGCCAGCACAGCTACCTGCGCGCTGCCGGCGGCGTGACCTGCGACATGCGGTTTCGCTGACCGGGTGGTCGATCGCCAAACGCCCGGTCGATGACCGGCGGGCGAAAAGAGCGTGCGACTAGCCGCTTTTCAAGCGGCTGCGGGCGTATTAACATGTGCCCAGGTGCCTGCGGTGGACCTTGTGTCTGCCGCAGCATCGACTTGCGGGTGTAACTCAGTTGGCAGAGTGACAGCTTCCCAAGCTGTATGTCGAGGGTTCGAATCCCTTCACCCGCTTGCTTTCTCAGGGGACGCTACCCCCTCAATGCTCCATCGTGCTCGGCGGTACTGAGTGCCAGAGTTTCGATGCCTCTGCTCGTCAGTCGTGTTCGTTGAGGCAAACAGATTCCCGCTCGGTTGCTCACTCAGAGTTTGCTTATGCCGATCGAGATGGCTCAGCAACAGCCGACTTTTCGTCGCCCGCTCAGCGTTCGACAGCACCTCGGTTCTGCGAGAACCCGACGCTGCACCTACCGGTCTGGGGATACTGTTCCAAATGTCCCACGTTTTTCAGGTCTTTCGCTCTTGGGCATCCTTGCGCAACAGATGCGCGCCATTGCCTGGGAGCGTCATCAGCCTTAACGGGCCTCGATTTTGATTCGTCCCCTTTGAACGACCGCTGTATCTCGCGCGGTCGTTCAATCTCAGTTTGAAAGGCAAGCCATCTATCAGGCGGATTTCGCCCGACGTATATCTCACCGTTTCCAAGCACAAGGGCAGAACCATTGGCTGTACCCAATGGGCATAACTGCTTAGTTGATACCCGCTACTTAAGCGGTAATGTCAGGTCGATACTGTTCTCGCCGGCTTGAACTTCCACGATCTGTTTGCTTGCGTTGTTGTATTCGCTGGGGATGAACTGCTCAGTGGCCTCAATCATCGTCCCTGGAGGGTGCGGAGGTCCGGCCTCACGTGACCCTAAGTTCTTGAAACCAAAGATTTCTACACGATTGGCTCCTAAGGAGGCTCCCTCCGCAGAGCCGAGCTGATACTTGCCCTCCACAATTGTTGCCGAAGCCGATCCGCCGGTACCCGTCGAGATGAAGTTGATCGTGCCGCTTTCGATCGGTTTTCCTTCCCAGGTGACATTTCCCTGCACGGCAGCGCGAGGCGGGCCGCCGCCACCGCAGCCGACTAAGCTTAACATCGCAACGGCCAGGACTGAGAACGCATGGCTGCTTTGTTGGAAGCCCGGTTGCATGGGACACCGGCGGCGAGTTCGGATACTGTTGTTCATGAAAGTCTGCTCTAATAGATGTACTGCGAGCTTGCATTGGGCCACACGGCCCGCAAACTGTTGAATGAAATAGATCTTGTCGGTTCAACGTCTGTGAGTTGGCGACGCATGCGCTGCTAGAGTTATCTGAACTGCTCCGGATTAAAACTCACCCAGTGTTGCCCCGTCATCAGGAACTCCCAGATTTTGCCACGTCGTTAGGTCGACAGTATCGCTCACCAGTCGAATGCTACCGTCGACTAACGCCACGTTCGCCCCGCCGGGGTGAAGGCTGCGGGCGGAAAGCACGACGGAGCGATTGTTCCAAGCACTGTAAGTTCCGATGCACGGAGCACGGGGGATTGAAATGCATAGTCCGCTACGGAACTGGTCGGGGATCGCAGAATTGGGCGTTTGGTTGTGATGATAGAGAGGGCCCTCGGGGTAGTGCATCACACCGCGAAAATCCTGCTCGGGCGATTTCAATAGTTCAGCGGCTAGCACCGTGTTCGTGGTCCCATCGATTATTTCTGCCATGCTTCGGGAGCGGTTTTGGCGGAATACTCCTTGAGGTCCTCGGGCTACTGAGTTTTGGCCTTCGGTGAACATCGGGCCAATTCCGTTGTTGCCCGCATAGTTTCCACGCGCCCAGTTTGTCAGCGCCAATTCAACTACAAAGTCGGATGGGCAAGTCAGGGTGGGGATAAAGGTTGACGTGACTCGGTGGACACCACTGCCCGCTGGTGGCCCCCCAAAGCCTTGCCAACTTTCAATTCCATCGTATAGGTTTTTTTGTTCAATAAACGGCAGGAGGTGGGTGATCCAGGTGGATTCGTTTGCAGGGCCGGTAGGGAATTGATAATACCCGGCCGAGAACTTGCGATGAGTGTCGTGGTAATTGTGTAGGCCGAGTGCAATTTGCTTAAGATTGTTGGTGCACTGCGAACGGCGTGCGGCTTCACGAGCCGCCTGAACAGCGGGTAACAAGAGTCCGACCATCACACCGATGATGGCAATGACCACCAGCAGTTCTACGAGCGTAAAACCTCGTCGCCGATGTCGAGCCGATTGTGTCCTACTTTTGGAAGCCGCTGCCGAGGAGCGCCAGGGAAATAGCAAAGAGTTCGGGTAAGAGACGGGCGAACACAGACGCAGCGACGACATGAGCAGACTCCTAAATAGCACAGAACACGACGGATCCGTAAATCACGCCTGAATCAATCGGCGTGTATCTCGGTGGGTGATGGCCAGTCAGTGCAGCGGGAATGCTGATTAGACTGGCAAATGACAGCAGAATTGGCGGGCAATCAGTGTTCGAGGTTAGTAGCCGAACTCGGGAGAGTTACGACCAATCCAAGCAACCAACTGGCTAACGTTTGCTTGCTGCAAAGCACTAGCTCTCAGAATTGATTGGATGGATCCAAAAGGCTACGCAACTGCCGCAAGTCGACGCGGCAAGGGTGGGTTGATGGCGGGCTGAGGCGGGGCGTGTTTCGTGCAGTTTGCTGTTGGGTCTAACAGCTGAGCGTACGTGTATGAAAACGGATCGCTATGCTAGGACAGGTGTCTGATTGATGGGTTCGATCGCAGCTCAAGTTGGCTTGCAAGGAGATGGTTGATGTTGTCCAGTAGGACAATAATCCGTCTTGCTATTTCCACCTGCGAGCATGATTCTTGACTTGGAATGCGGGGTTGGTCTCCCCCGCTGTTGCACGTCGTCAAGCTAGCAGGCCTACATGCTCAAGTCAACAAAAATATAGGAGTATTTAGATTTGCTTTGGGGTGTGTTGGGCAGCGCTGTTATTGGTTGCTTGAGGGTGTATGAGAGTGCCGGTTGATCAGACATTGCGGT
>CALELC010000174.1 GCA_937904535.1 uncultured Planctomycetaceae bacterium | reverse complement strand
GGCCGCTAGGAGCGACATGCTGCTAGGTCAGCAAGCAAACGGTCACTCCTATACTCTGCTGGTTTCAATATTCTCAGCATCGGGAAGCGGCCTAAGTCCAACTGAAGATGGCTGAAGGTCAACTTCCCGGTACTCAAGCAAAGTCTGCCGTCGGATCGTGGCTGCCAAGGTAGTGACTCCGGCTAGTGATGGCGACTACAGAGAGCTGGCTCCTCTTTTATTGCAAGCTGCCGCTCGCTGGCGGACTCGTCGTGCCTGACGAGTGGGTTTGGAAAGCTGCAGCCTGAGTGCCGCGTTGGCAGCGTAGTAGTTGATGGTCGTGGTTGGCTGAGAAGCTCCCGAGCCATGCTCCTCGCGTACTCAGGCAATGGGGCGGTTCCGCCACGCCACCTCACCCGTAGCCTCCCGACTCTGCGGTGCCACGCGCATTGCAGCAACGGCTGGGACCGGTGCTCAAGAAGTAGCCGAGGTGCCTAGATTCAAGGCAAGTGCTGAGCTCAGCGGTCTACCGGTGAGCTCTGGCTGAAACTAATTTTTGATTCTTCTGTGGGGCAGAAAGTCCCGACAGACGATTTGAAGGGCGAGTAATGTAACGTAGTAAGCTCGGTTGTCACTGGCTGGAAATGGTGCTGCGACACCCTGTGCCCCGCTATTACCCTGCTGGCACCGACATTGCTACCTGCGTTGCTATCACTCGTCGCTCGGACCCGCCGGGCGACGCGATCCCTCAGGATCACCTGTGCATACCGTGTGACTCAGTCAGCGAGGCCAAGTTAAGCAAGATGCGTGACCGTTCAGCGACTTGCCTGAGTAGGCGTTCTGGTTCGCCTGGGATGTCTGAGATGTTGAGGTGGTATGCAGCAGGGGCTTTCTCTCGCAGGCGGACGTAATTCGTCTTCCTAGCTTGCCCCGTCGATTTTTCTTGACATTTGCCCCCCGCAACGATTAGCTTCAAGCTAGTCTTGCCGAGTGCGAAGCACGGTAGTCCAGGAGCTCTGGGTTTGTCGGGGCGATTACGGAGAAATCCGCCCGCTGTTTTCGTCAGGGTTTGCGTGAGCAACCGCGTCAGGATCTTTTCGTCTGTTCCTTATTGATTCTCTAGTGCGTGGGTGAGGTATTGATGTTTTGCAACTGCGTCCGAGCAGCTGCCGGAGGGCCGTTTCTAGCTCGTCTGGTTCCGCTGGCTTGTGTGCTGGTCAGTGCGATCACGGTGGGGTGCGGCGCCGACACGAACGGTCGAGTCCCGCTCGCCGGCCAGGTCTTTCTCGACGGACAACCGCTGGATCGGGGCTCGATTGAATTTCATCCGCAAGATCCTGCGGGAACGATCACAGGCGGAGTCGTTAAGGACGGTGCCTTCGATATTCCTGCTACCCAGGGCGCCACACCTGGCAAGTATCAAGTCCGCGTGTTCGCGGCTGGTAGTGGAGTGGAAGTCGACCCCAACCAACCGCCGGGACCCGAGAGTCAGCGGCAGGTGGCTGTGGAGCGGATTCCCGCCAAGTTCAACCTCAAAACCGAGTTGGAGGTCGACGTTGCTCCTCAGGGCAATAAAGAGCTGCGTTTCGACTTAACGACCTCTTAAGCTTTAACGTTCTATTACCACCGGGTTTGCTGTTTTATTTCTTTTCAGGGAGCTAGTCGGTATGAAGTCCTTATCTCGGAGGGGGTTTACCCTCGTTGAATTGCTGGTCGTGATCGCAATCATCGGCGTGATGGTCGGGCTGTTACTTCCCGCTGTTCAGGCCGCCCGCGAAGCGGCTCGCCGCATGTCATGCACGAACAACTTGAAGCAAATCGGGTTGGCGATGCATAACTATCATGACACCTACAACCGTTTCCCGGCAGCTCACGCAGCATGCTGCTTTGGCACGTGGATGATTCCGGTGATGCCATATGTCGAACTGGGAAATGTCGCCGACTTGTATCAAAACTGGGGCGGGACAGACGAGACCGGTCCGCGATACGGGGGTGAGCCTAATGTCACCAACGTTACCGGCAAGCGGTATCCCGTTTTTACCTGACCAAGCGACCTCGAGAACCGGCCGATCGGACAGATGACGAATCATAACTATGCGGTCAACTTTGGTAACACAGGCGCCGCGCAACAGGCGAACCTGAACGGTGTCGTTTTCGGCGATGCTCCCTTTGTGCAGGACGTCACCAAACGTATCGGCATGCGGAACCTGGTCGACGGCACCAGCAACACGCTGTTGGTAAGCGAAGTGCGGCAAGGACAAAAGTCGGACTTGCGCGGGTTTATCTGGTGGGGTGATGCATCGAAGTTCACCACTTACCTGGCTATTAACAGCCCGTTGCCGGACCGGATTTACACCCTCGGCTACTGCAATCCAGTGCCCGGGATGCCATGTGATATTTCGACCGCTGAGAATCCGGCGATGTTTGCCTCGCGAAGTTTGCACCCCGGCGGCGTGAACTCGGTCTTGGGTGACGGCTCGGTGAAGTTCTATTCCGAGACCATCAACCTGCAGATTTGGCGCGGCTTGTCCACCGCCAACGCCGGTGAGGTTCTCGAGTCAACCAACTAAGTTTCACACTTAGACTGCGTCCGTTTTAACGCTGACGAGCCCGTGGAGTAGATACTTCACGGGCTCGTTTTCGTTGCACCGGACCATCGAACCGTATCAGCTGAATCAGCAGGCCCAACGGGAGCTTGCTGAACGGTGATAGATAACGGTTCTAATGACTTTTGCGGTAAGGCGAGAGGGTTGGGGTGTAAGGGCGGGCTGCGTTGAGTTTTTGGGTTCCGGTGGATGATTGGGTGCGGCAAGCTCTGATGGTGGGTCGATGAGAGCCGCAGAAGACGGGGCAGATGTCGGGAAGACGGACGCCGCAGCTCCATCTGGGCGAGGAACGCCGCCACACCAACTCACGCCGCGAGACCTTAGCCGTGACCAAATCCACGATCCCCAGCTACCTGCGCCTGCACTCGGCGCCACGTCGCGATCGCCCCTTTGCCTCGCGAGCTGCCATGGATCCGGTAGCGCGATTCTGGCAGGCCTATACGGAGGCGACCGGTTGGCGTGCCGAGGCACCCAGCGGCAGCATTTCCGGAGGACGCTCATGCGGCACCGAGTCCTCATTGCCGCTGATCCGGTTACGTCCCGCTCTCCAGAATGCTCTGATGGGAGATCTCGACTCGCTGGCGGATGTACCGACCGTGAGTCATCAGGCCGCCGAACGATTGGCAATGGCCGGAGCTGATTTGGCGCAGCTCGTCCAGCAGTCGCTCGAAGCTTATGAACGCCAGGAAGCCGAGCTTGCGGCAACCGCGACTCCTGTAAGTTCCAACGATGCTGCCGACCACGTTGCTCAGCGGCTGCAGCGGCTGCTTGACCGGGCACTGGAGGCAACCGGTTGTGACGCTGCCGCAATCTACCTGCTTGACGAGCAGACCACGACTTTGAAGCTACGAGCGTGTTCGGGCCTGCCACAAACACGCCTGTTGCAACCAGCCCGACCGCTGCGTGGCAGTCGCGGCGACCTGGAATCGCTTGTCCGCGATGTCGTGTTGATCGATGACTTGAATGAGACGTTGTCGACTACCTGGAACAGTCCCGAACCTTACGCGTCGGCAATCGTCGTGCGGATTGAAGAAGACGATCTTCCCATTGGGACGCTCTGGCTATGGGCGAACGAGCCACAACGGTTTTCCCATCGCGACGGTAGGACGGCTCAAATAGCGGCCACCGCAGTCGCCGCCGAATTAGCGCGGACCAAACTCAGCCGGGACCGCCAACGCTGGACGATGACAAGCAGCGTACTGCAATCAGCGGCTCAGTGGCAGATGCGGCAGTTGCCGCCGGCCATGGAACTTTCGCCGGGCTATTTTGTCGACGGCTGGACAGAGTCGCCCCGGCCGTGGGCTTGCTCATGGCACAGTTGGGAAATCCTGCCCGATGGCATCATCGCTTTTGCGCTGGCCGAAGCCGAATCTCGAGAACTCTGCGGCGCGATGATCGCCGCCACAGCCCGTGCGGCCTTTGCAGCGCATAGCCACTATCGCCACAGCGTCACCGACATGCTGTCCCGGCTGAGCGATTCACTCTGGCAAACCAACACCGGCGACCAGATCGTCTCGATGCTCTATGGACACCTGAATCCCGAAAGCGGCGAAGGGAGTGTGGCCTCGGCGGGGAGTTGCCAGGCGATCATCGCCAGCGCACGCGGGTTCCGGCCCTTGTGCAGTGGGATGCAAAGTGACCCGCTCGCCAGCCGAATCGACTGCCGGTTGGCGCAAACAGAGTTCCGTTTGCAGGTAGGCGAGGCGCTGGTTGCCGTGAATCGCGGCGTGCTCGACTCAAGCACTGGTTTGACGCAGGCTGTCTGGGCTGATGTTGTTCGTCAGGCCGTGGTGAAATCCGATTGTCCGGTTTTGCCGGCGATTCGCCGAGCGCTGGCGGGGCAGCCCCTGGAGGTTGAACGCGCCGGACTGATGGTTTTTCGGCAGCCGTAGGCGGACCCCTGCGAACGGATGAACCGTACCGCGAGCTTGCCCGCTATCGTCGTCGATAGCGGTTGGGGTTATCGGCCTTGCCGGTGATCTCATACAGGAACCGGCTCGGTGTGGTCGGTCGGGGCTTGCCCCATTTCATCCGTGTCAACGCCATCGACAGCGTCAGGTTTTCCTGCGCCCGTGTGATCCCGACGTAACACAGCCGACGTTCTTCAGCGATGTCCTTCTCCAGCCCGCTCTTCACAGCGCGGCTATGCGGCAACAGGCCTTCTTCCATCCCGACCAGGTACACGATCGGAAACTCGAGTCCTTTCGCCGCGTGCATCGTCAACAACCACACGGCGTTCTTGGCTGCCGCTTTGTCCTTCTCGCTGCCCATCTCTTTGCCGGCCAGCGCGATTTCGGCGAGGAAGCCGCCGAGGTCGCCATCGGGCGTGCGTTCCTGATAGGCAGCGATCGCGTTCGAGACTTCACCGAGTGACGCCGTCCGCGACTCACGCTCTTCGGGCTCGTCGTACAGCCGCGCGATCTCATCCAAGTAGCGAGTTCGGTTGATCAACATCTGCACAGCCTCGGCCATTGAACCGCTGCGCGTGGCCAGTGCAATGTCCTGCGAGAGCGCCCGCAGGTCGGCAATGCCACGTCGAGCGGCCGGCGTTAGGTCCTGAATTGCTGAGGGATCATTCATCACTCGCCAGACCGACTCGCCGCGGGCGACGGCCCGAGCGATCAGCAATTGCATGGTCTGTGATCCCAGCCCACGAGGCGGCGTGTTGACGACTCGCAGCAGCGAGACTTCATCGTCGGGCTGATCAATCCACTTGAGATAAGCCAGGATGTCGCGAATTTCGCGGCGGTCAAAGAACGATTGGCTGCCCAATAGCACGTAGGGAACTTTGCGTTTTCGCATTTCCACCTCGAACAACCGCGGCTGCTCGTTGGTGCGAAAGAGGATCGCGATGTCTCGCGGTTGGCGGTGGTGTTGCTCGATATGTCGCGCAATTTCGTCGACGACGATTTTCGCTTCTTCGGTCTCGTCCTTCAGTTGCAGGATTCGCGGCCGCGGTCCGTCAGGGAGGTGCGGCTTGAGGACTTTGCCGTACCGGTCGCTGTTGTACGCGATCAGCGTATTGGCCATCTGCAAGATCGCCCCGGTGCTGCGGTAGTTGGACTCCAACTGAATCATCCGGGCGTCCGGCCAATCCTTGCGGAAGTTCAAAATGTGCGTCACATCGGCACCGCGCCAACCGTAAATCGATTGATCGTCATCGCCAACAACACACAAATTGCGGTGTCCGAGCGCGAGGCCGCGAATGATGCGGTATTGGCTGCCGTTGGTATCTTGGTATTCGTCAACCAACACGTGATCAAAGCGATCCGCTTCTTCCTGGAGCACCTCGGGCTGCTGTGCAAAGAGCAGTTCAGTGTTGAGCAACAGATCGTCGAAATCCATTGCCCCACGAACTTTCAGACCATCTTGGTAGCGGCGGTAGGCCGCGGCGGCGAGGTGCTCTTTGTCGGTTCGCGCTGCGCCGGCGGCCGCATTGGGGCCGACCGAGGCGTTTTTCCAGTTACCGACGATTGCCAGCATGTCCGATGGGTTGAGTGCTGTGCCCGGGAGTCGCAGGTCGCGGAGCACATTGCGAGCGAGTGACTCCTGGTCGCCGCGATCGTAGATCGTGAACTTGGCCGGGTAACCCAGCTTGGCTGCGTGCCGTCGCAGGATACCGACGCACTGGGCATGGAACGTGCCGATGGCAGGTCCGGCAGCGGCCTGCTTGCCTTTGCCACCGCGCGGCTTACCCAGCAAATGCCCGATTCGCTCACGCATTTCGCCAGCGGCTTTGTTGGTGAACGTGACCGCCAGAATTCGTTCGGGGACTGTCCCGTGCCGGATCAGATTGGCGATCCGATAGGTGACAACCCGCGTCTTGCCGGTGCCGGCTCCAGCTAACACCAACAGCGGACCGGACAACGTGGCAACCGCTTCAGCCTGGGCGGGATTGAGTCCCGCGGTCAGCGATTGGCTGGTGGAGATCGGGCTTCCTTGCATGCTCATGCGGCCAAGCGTGGTCTTCGTGACTTAGCTAATGGAATCGTTCAAATTGTCAGCTGCTGCAGCACGTCGAGGCGTTCCCCAAATAAGCCCGGCAATCGCCGAGGCGATGATCGCCACAGCGATCCAGGTGCCGACATTCGCCCATCCCCGTTCGTGCTGCCAGACCAGGCTGTAGCCAAGTCCGCCAGCCAGCGTGACATAATAAAGAAATACGAGCAATGTCTTGCGGATGACAATGCTCTCGCGTCCCACCAACCCAACAACGGCCGATGCGGCGACAACGTTGTGAACGCAGATGGTGTTTCCCGCCGCACCACCGACCGCCTGTAAGGCAACGATCCAGAAAGGATCGACCCCGAGTTTGACCCCGACATCAAACTGAAATAACGAGAACATCATGTTGCTGATCGTGTTGCTTCCCGCCACCGCAGCACCGACCCCGCCCACCAAAGGCGAGAACAAGGGCCAGGCAGATCCGGTCAACCGCTCCACGCCTTGCGCCAGCGCGATCGGCATCCGCTCGTAGCCCGCCGCTCCGTCGGCACTGCTCAAGAAGACCTGCACCATTGGTGTCGTAAAAATCAATGCCACGCACGCGGCCAATACGGTACGTCCGGCGTCGCACCAAGCTGCCGCATAAGCGCGGACGCTCATGCGGTGCAGCAACCAAGTTGCCAGTGAGGCGACGATAAAGATGGTTCCCGGTGAGTACAGTGGCAGAACGACCTGGGACGTCTGCGTTCCCAGCAAATGTTCAAACGGCAAGCGGACCGATTTGGCTATTTCCGCAGGCGACCCGTTGATTCCCGGCAACGCGGTTTGCCGAGTCAGTACCAATAGCGCTGCCACGATTAAGTACGGTAACCAAGCGTTGAACACGCCGGGAGCCGTATCCACTGCTGGAGGCACCGAGGGCGCCTTGCCGTTCCATTCCGGTTCCCAGGTCTCAGGCTCGCTGAACTGCCAGGTCCGATTCTGCGGCGGCATCAAGAAACCTGCTCGGGCCGCTGGCACCACGATGGCCAAGCCTGCTAAACCGCCGAGTAACGAGGGGAACTCGGGGCCCAGCCAATACGCAACCGCGAGGTAGGGAAGTGTCATCGCTACCGCTGCAAACAACGCAAACGGCCAGACCTCCAAACCCTCGCGCAGCGACCGATTGCGACCAAAACAGCGGGTCATCAGCGCGACGACCAACAACGGAATGAAGGTACCGATGATGGCATGCAATAACGCCACCCGAACACCGATCAGCGCCAGCATGTCACTTGCGGACGAAAACGAGAAGCGGCTTGCAACCGCGTCAATCGTCTCTTCGCCTGCCAGGCCTGAACTGACTCCGATCAAAATCGGCGTCCCCACCGCTCCGAAGGAAACCGGTGTGCATTGGATGGCCATTCCGGCGACCACCGCGGCCAAAGCGGGAAATCCAAGGCCGGCCAGCAATGGCACCGCCACTGCCGCCGGGGTGCCGAAACCTGCGGCCCCTTCAATGAACGAGCCAAACAGCCAAGCAATGATGATCACTTGAATCCGCCGGTCCGGCGAGATCTCGCTGAAGCATCGCCGGATGGTGCAGATGGCGCCACTGCGGGTAACCGTCGCCAACAGCAAAATGGCGCCAAAGATAATGAACAACAGTTCCAGGGCGATGATCAATCCTTTGAGCGTCGCCGCTGCGACCTGAACTGGCGGAACTTGCCAGACGAACAGACTAAGCCCCGCGGTGATCAAGTATGCAATTGGCATCGCGCGGCTGGCCGGCCACCGTAGCAGCACCAACAGCACCGCTACCGACAGAATCGGTAGCAGGGCCATCAGTGCGAGCGCTTCGGTGTGCAAGGGAATCCAGCCGCGATTGGGAGTGCCCGGGTCAGTCCTGGCCGCCGCCGAACATACTGTCGAGCGACTCGCTGGTCTTGGGAGTGTCTTCGGCGGTGCCGACAGACGACTCGCCATCGCCACCGGCGAGCAGCGGGAAGCTCTCTTCCAGCGTTGCCGGGGCATCGGCCAGTTCCTGCAGAGCTTCTCGACGGTAGCTGACCTCGGCGTCCTGGAACATCCGGAAACCGGTACCGGCCGGGATCAGGTGCCCCAGGATCACGTTTTCCTTCAGACCGACGAGTTTGTCGACCTTGCCGGCCAACGCTGCTTCGGTCAACACCTTGGTCGTTTCTTGGAACGACGCCGCGCTGATGAAGCTGTTGGACTGCACTGCAGCCTTCGTGATCCCCAGCAACTGCGTGCTGGCGGTGGCCGATTTGGGTTTCTTGCCCTTTGCCGGCGTGCCACCCATCGCTTCGACTTCGGCGTTCTTTTCCTCAAACGTCGTCTTCGGAATGATGACGCCTTCGGTCAGGTCGGTATCGCCCGGATTGGTGATCTTGATGCACTTGGCCAACTCCATGTTCACGCGGCGGAACTCGAAGCGGTCCATCACGAGACCCGGGAGCAAGTTGGTATCGCCCGCGTTCTCGATTTTGACCTTCCGCAGCATCCGCGCGATGATCACTTCGCAGTGCTTATCGTTGATTTCCACTTTCTGGATGCGATAGACCTGCTGGATTTCGTGCAGCAGGTACTGTTGCACGGCCTCCTCGCCCGACACTCGCAGAATGTCGTGCGGTACCAGCGGACCATCCACCAACGCTTGACCAGCTTCGACGTGGTCGCCGGTGTGCACCAAGAACCGCTTACCTGCGGGGACCAAGTGCTCGCGCTCAATTCCCGACTGGCTGCGGACCACAATCGTGCGCTTGCCACGCTTGCGCTCGTTGAGGATTTCGACTTCGCCATCGACTTCAGCGATGACGGCCGGATCCTTGGGCTTACGCGCTTCGCAGATTTCGGTCACCCGCGGCAGACCACCGGTGATGTCCGAAACACCCCCGGTTTCGCGTGGGTTCTCGGCTAGCACCGTACCGGGAACGATGGTGTCACCATCCTTCACCTTGATGATCGCACGCTCCGACAGGTACTGCACATCTACCGCCTGACCGCTTTCATCTTCGACGGTGATTTGCGGGTGCAATTCACCTTTGTGCTCGATGATGATCATCCGGTCTTGCCCGCTCGGCTCACGCTCGCGACGCATGGTTACGCCTTCAACGACGTCATCAAACCGCACGCGACCGCCGAATGCCGTAATCACCGGAATCGAGTACGGGTTCCAATCGCACAGCACTTGGCCGTCGACCACGACATCGCCGTCAGCGACTCGGAGCTTCGCCCCAGTCGGCACCACGTGCGATTCGATTTCACGACCGCGATCGTCGACGACGCTGATTTCACCGTTCCGAGTGAGCACGACGTCGAACCCTTCGCTGTTGCGGACGACGCGCATCCGGGTCAACCGAACGGTACCACCACGCTTGCACTTCAGATCGCTCTCTTCGAGCACCTTCGACACGCTACCACCGATGTGGAACGTACGCATCGTCAACTGCGTTCCGGGTTCACCGATACTCTGGGCAGCGATGATGCCGACAGCCATCCCTTCTTCGACCAGTGCCCCGGTGGACATGTCCATCCCGTAGCAGCGGCGGCAGACTCCCAGCGGCGCATCGCAGGTCATCGGCGAACGAACCTGGATCTTTTCCAAGCCGAGTTCTTCGATGCGGCGAGCGATCTCCGGCGTGATCATCTCGTTTTCGGCGACGATCAACTCGTCCTTGAAGGGGTCAACAATCGATTGCCGGCTGACGCGACCGTTGATCGAGTCGACCAACTTGACTTCGACCGTTTCGCCGCGATAGACCGTTCCCTTGGTGATCCCTTGGGTCGTGCCGCAGTCGTCCATCGTGACGACCACGTTCTGGGCCACGTCGGCGAGCTTACGAGTGAGGTAACCGCTGTCCGCCGTCTTGAGCGCCGTGTCGGCCAAGCCCTTCCGAGCCCCGTGGGTACTGGAGAAGTACTCCAACACCGACAGACCTTCGCGGAAGTTCGCCTTGATCGGCGTTTCCAAGATTTCGCCGTTCGGCTTGGCCATCATCCCACGCATCCCGGCGAGCTGGCGGATCTGTTCCTGACCACCTCGAGCACCGGAGTGCGCCATCAAGAACACCGGGTTGACATAGGAGCCGTCGCCGCGGACATCGTTCCGCATCGCTTCCATCATGTCGTGCGTAATCTCGTTACGCACCCGCTGCCAAGCGTCGACGACTTTACCCGCACGTTCCTTGTCGGTCATTTCACCGCGGCGGAACGCCTTCTGCAGCCGCATCACTTCTTCTTCGGCCTTCTTGATGTACGTGACCTTCGAATCGGGGGTCACGAGGTCGTCGGTCGCGAACGACAGACCGCTTTGAGTCGACTCGCGGAAGCCCATCTGCATCATGTCGTCGAGCAGGTGGATCGTCGCCCGACGGCCGAGCTTCTGATAGCAGTCGCTGATCACGTTCGCCAAGTCCGATGACTTCATCGCTTGGTTGTAGTAATCCATGCCGTTGGGCAACATCATGTTGAAGCGATTGCGCCCCGGCGTGGTTTCGATCATCGCGCCGTATTCGTGCCGCGAGACCTTGTCCTTTTCCGACGCATCGAGCTTCAGCTTGCGGTGCTTGGGCAAACGCATCTTGATCGACGCGTGCAGGTCGACCACGCCGAGGTTGAGCGCCAAGTCGACTTCCTCAGGGTTGGAAAACACCATCCCTTCGCCCTTGCGACCCGGCAACTGCACCGTGATGTAATAGCAACCCATGACGATGTCCTGCGACGGACTCATGATCGGCTTGCCATTGCTCGGCGCGAACACGTTGTTGGTGCTCATCATCAACGTGTGCGCTTCGACCTGCGCTTCGATTGACAGCGGCAGGGGCACGGCCATTTGGTCACCGTCGAAGTCCGCGTTGAAACCGCGGCACGCCAACGGGTGCAAGTGGATCGCGTTGCCTTCGACCAGGATCGGTTCGAACGCCTGGATACCGACGCGGTGCAACGTCGGAGCCCGGTTAAGCAGCACCGGGTGATTGGTGATCACCTGTTCGAGGATATCCCACACCTCTTCATCTTTGCGCTCGAGCATCTTCTTCGCCGACTTGATCGTGTCGGCGTGCCCGAGTTCCTTGAGGCGGCGGATGATGAACGGCTGGTAGAGTTCCAGTGCAATCTTCTTCGGCAGACCGCACTGATGCAGCTTCAACCGCGGGCCGACCACGATCACGCTTCGACCGGAGTAGTCAACGCGCTTACCGAGCAGGTTTTCGCGGAACCGGCCCTGCTTACCCTTGATCATGTCGGTCAACGACTTCAGCGGACGGTTGCTCGAGCCGAGCACCGGTCGCTTGCAGCGGTTGTTATCGAACAACGCGTCGACCGATTGCTGCAGCATTCGCTTTTCGTTGCGAATGATGACTTCCGGCGCGTTCAGATCGACCAGCTTCCGCAGACGGTTGTTGCGGTTGATGATCCGGCGGTACAGGTCGTTCAAGTCGCTGGTCGCAAAGTTGCCGCTGTCCAACAGCACCAGCGGCCGCAGGTCCGGTGGAATCACCGGAATCACGTCGAGCACCATCCACTCGGGACGGTTGTCGCTATCACGGATCGCCTCGACGATCTTGAGGCGGTTGATCAGATCCTTTTTCTTCTGCTTGCTGCCGGTTTCCTGCAGCTCTTTCCGCAGGTCGACGCTCAGCTTGACCAGATCCAAACGGTTGAGCAGCTTGCGGATTGCTTCGGCGCCCATATCGGCTTCGAAGGCGCCTTCGCCGTACTGCGCACGGGCAGCCCGATACTCTTCTTCATTGAGCAGCTGCCGCTCTTCCAAATCGGTGGTGCCTGGGTCGATGACCACGTAGTCCTGGAAGTAAATCACCTTTTCCAGGCTGTTGGTCTTCATCTCCAGCAGGTTGCCCAACCGTGAGGGCATCGCCTTGAAGAACCAGATGTGCACGACTGGCGCCGAAAGCTCGATGTGGCCCATCCGCTTGCGGCGGACCCGGCTGTGCGCAACTTTGACACCACAGCGATCGCAGATCATGCCCTTGTACTTCATCCCGCGGTACTTACCGCAGGCGCACTCCCAGTCCTTCTCGGGGCCGAAAATGCGTTCACAAAACAGGCCGTCCTTCTCCGGACGATAGGTGCGGTAGTTGATCGTTTCGGGCTTCTTGACCTCTCCGAACGACCAGCTCTTGATGTCCTGCGGGCGGGCGAGCGAAATCTTGACGGCCGCGTAGTCGTTGATGCGATCGTAATTGCTGTTTTCGCCGGTCGACATAACGGAACACTCCTAGGTGATCGCCGCCCTGCGGACAGGTGCGGCGGGACGGGGATTCGTTGAAATAAGCGTCAGCGGGGCTGGCGGGGAGCAGCCTGACCGCTGACAAACTTGCAGGGGACGCACTCGAACAGGGACACCGACGTTTGCACGTCGGCGTCGCTATCGCCTGGGTCCGTTAAATCGGGCGTTTTTCCAGCTGCATGTTGAGGCCGAGGCCACGGATCTCGTTGGTCAACACGTCGAAGCTGGCCGGCGTTCCCGCCTCCAGCGTGTTCTCACCCTTGACCATCGATTCGTAGATCTTCGTGCGGCCTTCGACGTCGTCGCTCTTCACGGTCAGCAACTCTTGAAGGATATACGCGGCGCCGTAGGCTTCCAGGGCCCAGACTTCCATCTCACCGAACCGCTGACCACCGAAGCGAGCCTTGCCGCCGAGCGGTTGCTGGGTGATCAACGAGTAAGGACCGGTGCTGCGCGCGTGGACCTTGTCGTCGACCAAGTGGTGCAGCTTCAACATGTAGATGTAGCCGACCGTCGTCTCTTGCCCCAGCGGCTCACCGCTACGGCCGTCGTACAGCCGAACCTTGCCGTGACTCGGCAGACCGGCTTCCTCCAAAGCTTGGTTGATGTCCTCTTCAGTCGCACCGTTGAACACCGGTGTGATCGCGCGGAAGCCGAGCTTCGCGGCCCGCCCGCAGAAGGCACTCTTCGGCAGTTCGCTTGGCGCCAACATGTTCATGCTCGGCATGGC
>CALELC010000173.1 GCA_937904535.1 uncultured Planctomycetaceae bacterium | reverse complement strand
CTGCGCGCGTCCGCTGGTCGAGTTAATCCCGTGTGATGCAACGGCCCCCGGAACCTTAGAAGCTTGCCGCCAGCACGCCCAGCTGCTTGCCAAACAGGCTTTGGTTACCGGCGACAGCCCTGGATTCGTCGTCAATCGCGTCTTGGTGCCGTACTTGAATCAGTCGCTGCTGCTGCTTGGGCGAGGCGCGTCGCCCGCAGCGATCGCCAATGCGGCCCAGCGGTTCGGGATGCCGCTATCGCCACTGGAACTGGTCGACCTGATTGGGATCCGCACCGCGTTTGACTCGGGCCGGGTGTTCTGGCGGTCGTTCCCCAAGCGCATCGATCCTGCGCCCATTCTGTCGGGTATGATCAAGGCCGGACGGTTGGGAGCGGCGTTTGGTGGTGGTTTTTTGGGACCAGACCCGCCGCGGACCACCGGCGATGGATCGCTTGCGGACGGTGGTTTGCATCCAGACGCTCTAGCGGTGATCGAGCGTTATCAGCGTGACAGGCGGGACTGGACCGTGGATGAACTCGTCGCCGCGCTCTCGCTGTCGATGTGGATCGAGGCGGCGGAAATTCTGGCGGCGGGTGTCGTCGATTCACCAGAGGCGGTCGAACTGGGCCTGCGTGGCGGACTGGGGTATCGCAGTGAGAGCGGTTTCTTCGACTTCTTTGAACGCCAAGGCACCGCTGCAATCCTGTCTCAGTTGCAGTCCCTCGCCGAGCTGGGAGTGCTCACCGCGCCGCCGCGGCTAGGCGAGTTGTTGCAGCAGGGGCTTCAACCCACTGCCGCGGTGTTGCAATACGCGCGGTACTCCCGCGACCAAGCCGCGGTATCAGCAGCGGGGAGTGAAATGTGAACCGCTTGCAAGTCTCGATCCGCGGCTTGTTGCTGACGGCGGCCTTGGTGGCGTTGGTGCTCAGCTACATGAGCAACCTGCGTCGCATGCGAACGGCAGAAGCGGAGCTGGCGCGGCTGCGCGAGGAAGTCGGTTACTTGCAGGCCGGTGACGAAGATGAGATCGCGGCGGTACGAATCGCCTCCGCCGAGCCGCTGACCTGGCAGACGCGTGTTCGCGTTCCCAAAGGCAAACCGTACCGCGTCGCCTACAGTGCGTTGTGGCGAGAGTCGACCGCGGCACCGCAGTGGTTCTCGGCGCAGCCGGTTCCGGCTGGCGAGTCGATTGTCACCGTGCGAGTGCTCCGCGATCCACGTGACGACCGCTGGAAAATCACCACCATCGTGCGGCATGCCGATGGAGTGAGCCGCAGTGGCACAGCTCTGCCCGATGAAATCTCCGCCGTGTTCCGCGGCACTCACGACGTCATGAGCACTGGTGTCGGCCGCCAGACCGTCACGCGGCCGATCGGCCAGTCACTGCGGTTGCTCGACGAACGTTACTTTTCCGGTGAGTCGCTGATGCTCTACGGTGATCGCGCCCCCAAAGAAGATCTGGTCGGAATTTACGCCGAGTTACAACCCGATATCGGCCCCTTGTGAACGCGAGCCTGCTTCGTCGTCAGCTGCTCAGAAGCCGCTCACCCGGCACCACCAACCGATCTCTTGAAAAGCCATGAACCACACTCCCGCTGCCGAAGATCCTCTCGTGACCGCCGTCCGCGGTGGCGATTCCGATGCTTGGCAAACCCTGATCGACCGTTTTGAAGGGCGATTGTTGGCATTTGTCAGCAGCCGCATCGGTGATCGCACCGCCAGCGAGGATATCGTTCAAGAAACGTTTATTGGGTTCTTAACCAGTCTGCCCAACTATGACGGTTCACGGCCGCTGGAAAGTTATCTGTTCTCAATCTGCGCGTACAAAATCACGGATGCGCTGCGGCGTCAGGGGCGGCGACCGGTTTTGGTCTCGGCCAGTGGCCGCAGCGAGAGTGCCGACCCGCTGCAGTTGCCCGGCGGTGGCCGCGTCGCTAGTTCGATGGCCCGTAGCGTCGAGCGCCGGCGGCTGGAAGAAACGGCCATCCGCGAGGCGCTGGAACAATCGATCACGCGCTGGAAACAGCGTGGCGACTGGACGAAACTTCGCTGCCTTGAATTGCTGCTGGTGTGCGGCTTATCCAATCGCGAGGTTGCCGCACGTACCGGCCTGAGCGAGCAGCAGGTCGCTAACTATAAGAGCGATTTTCTCCTGCGGCTTAAATCGATCCTGGGTCGCGCTGGCCTGAACAGCGACGTGTTCCCGGAACTCCATTCGCCCCTCTAGCCGAAGTCGCGAACACCTGGCCGGCAAACCTGATCTCCAGCTGCTCGCCTGCCATGAATGTCGATCGAAGACCCTGCCGGAACATTTTTGAATCCCCGGCGGATATTCACCGAGAGTCCTCCGTATCCGTGTAGACGGCTGCATCCGTGTAGACGGTTGCAAACCGGAGCAGGCGAGCCCGACCTCGACCCGCGGCAGCCTAACTGCATACGGCAGCCCTCGATCCTTGCGGTCATCAATCAGCTACGAGCCTGTACCACAACTTGGGCAACGGAGTAGCCAATCGGTGCGCACACAAGATGCAGCATCGGCTCACAGGTAGCCGCCTGCTCGGCCGATCGAACGAGCAGGCGGCGGCAGCGCTGCATCCCGAGGTGAGCGCGATCACCGGGCCGACGACGAGCACGACAATATGGCGAGCACGACAGCAGGACGCGTTGGCCTGCTGTTTTCGTTCTTCTCCATAGCCGACAATCGGTAGCACATCGCCCCATTCAATCCGTGTCGGTCGTCCATCCTAGCAGCTATAACCTCTAACCAGACACTGGTGCTGCTCGACTCGGCCGGTATGCGAAGACTGCGTCACCGACCAGTTATCGCCAAATCCTTCTAGGAATTAGCCATGCAAGACATCACTCGGAGACTCAAGGATCCCGCACGCGCCATGGGAGTGAGCGTGGCCGACTTGCTGGCGATCGTTGAGCGCGGGGAAGAAGTCACTTACGCTGCCGGGGCTTGCCTCTTTCATGAATCGACGCCGCGCGAGTGGCTCGGAATTGTCACCGATGGCGAGATCGATATTGTGCGCGGACTACACGGTCGCCAAACCCATTTGGCGGTCCTTACCGATGGCGCGTTGATCTCCGAAGGGCTCTTGATTGACGAGCATGCTCATTCGGTTAGTGCATTTGCACGCGGAACCGGCGCGCGGGTCATCAAGATTTCGCGAGCCTTGCTCGACGAAGTGAAGACCAATCAGCCCGACATCTTCTATCGCCTCGTGGCCCGCGTCGCGCTGCGGATCAGCGATCGCTTGCGCGCCGCCTCCGAGATGCTTGCTGAGCAACGAGCCACCGCCTCGCAGATCACTTCGTACCGCACCGAGCACGATTCGCTCGGCTCCCGTGAGATTCCCAACAACGCTTACTATGGGGTGCAGACAGTTCGAGCCCTTGAAAACTTCGCCATATCGGGTGTGCCACTGCGCAACTTCGCCCACTTTGTGAACGGACTCGCTTATGTGAAAAAGGCAGCAGCCCAAGCGAACGCCGAGCTGAATGTTATCGACAGCAAAATCGCCGACGCCATTGTAGCGGCCTGTGATGAAATCCTCGCCGGTAAGCTGCACGAGCACTTTGTCGTCGATATGTTTCAGGGCGGCGCCGGCACCAGCACCAACATGTGCGCCAACGAAGTGATCGCCAACCGAGCCTTGGAACTGATGGGGCATGCTAAAGGCGAATACCAATACCTGCATCCCAATGATCATGCCAACTGTTCACAGTCGACCAACGACGCTTACCCCACAGCCATCAAGCTCGCGGTGATTTTTTCACTGAAAGACCTGCTCGCGGCAATGGACGAGTTGAAGTTGCAATTGCAACGCAAGGAGAATGAGTTCTGGCAGGTATTGAAGATGGGGCGAACGGAGAACCAAGATGCCGTTCCGATGACGCTGGGCCAGGAGTTCGGCGCGTATGCCGTGATGATTCAGACGGCGATGACGGCCCTCTCGCGATCCGCAAAGGAACTGCATGAGATCAACTTGGGCGCGACGGCCATTGGCACCGGAATTTGCAGCCCACCGGGGTACGCGGACCTGGTCACTCGTCGCCTCTGTGAAGCCAGCGGATTGCCGCTGAGGAAAGCCGCTAATCTCATTGAAGCAACGCAAGATTCGGGCAGTTTCGCCCAAATGGCCGCGACCATGAAACGCGCTGCCGTACAGGTCTCCAAAATCTGCAATGACCTTCGCTGGCTTTCCTCCGGTCCCCGGTGCGGGCTCAATGAGATTAACCTGCCTCCACTGCAACCCGGTTCGTCCATCATGCCGGGCAAAGTCAATCCAGTCATTCCGGAAGTTGTCAGCCAGATCTGCTTTCAGATCGTCGGTTACGATGTCACGATTGCGATGGCGTCGCAAGCGAGTGAACTCGAGTTGAACATGGCTGAACCGATCATCGCTTACGACTTGCTGCACGGCATGATGATTCTGAAGAATGCCTGCGTCACGCTGGCCTCGCGGTGTGTTGCCGGAATCACCGCCAACGAGGAGCGTTGTCGCGAGTTCGTGCAAAACAGCATCGGCATTGTCACGGCAATGGTGCCGGTCATCGGATATGAGCGCTCAGCCGCGGTCGCCAAGGAAGCCTTGAAAACCGGCGGTAGCGTGTACGATTTGCTGCTTGAAAAAGGCTGGCTCACCCAAGCGCGGCTCGACGAACTATTGAGCCCGCAGAATATGACCGACCCCCGGCAATTGCCCACCTGACGCGCGTCAGGAGCAGGACGAAATGTTTGCCGTCGGTTTCCTCTCCCGCAGCCTTTCAGCTGCCAGTGCGGAGCCAGTTAAGCGCTTCGTCACGCTCAGTCCGCGCAAAGTGCCGCACTTCGGCTTGAACGAAGTGCTTGGCGATGGCTGGGGCAAACGTCAGCACGGTGCTGTCGCTCAAGGCAGCGATGCGTTGGATCTTCCGGTGATGGTCGCGCACAAATTTCAGGTGTGCCATCAGCGCCGCCAAGTTTTTCCAGCCGGGGAACGACTCGGCATCGATCAAGATTCCATGCAATTTGCCGTTCGCTTCGAGATAGGGATCGACCTCCTGCGCGATCCTCTGAAAGTCGGCGGCCTCCAAAGATGACATGGGCCGAATGATCAGGATTCCGTCGGCTGTCAGAAGTTCATGCTCGACCATTGTCGTACCTTGGGTACCGAGTCGCTCCCACCGCATCCCAGTAGTCGATCATCCGAGAGCGAGGCGATCTTATGTCTCGCAACCTAAGAGCGCACACGCCTCGTCGTAGCCGGCAGCGCGGTTTCCATATTCGCTGGCAGTCACCCTCGCCAGTGCCACCAGTTGGCGGCTACGAAACGCGGCGCGGGTGAGCGCGTACTCATCACTGACCGTCCAGAAGTACTTTTCCGCATGCAGGGCGCCGTCTTCGCTCGTAGCGTACTTGAGCAGCAGGTCGAACACGGGCCGCTCGGAGTAACCCAGCAGACAATACTTTCCAACCACAGCGCAGGCTCGGTCCTGGTTCTGTTCGCGGATCGCACCATCCAGTTCCGCTAATAGCTGCTTTGCCTCTGTGACCGAGATCTGTTCCAGTTGTTCCGGCAGTGGGCGCGGTTGCCAGTCGCCTCCGAGCCGGCTGCGGTCGGACGCCACTTGATATCCCGCCATGATCAAACTTGCCGCGGCATTGCGTGGATGGCTTACACGAGCGATATGCCGCCACGCATTCGCGGAGTCGCTGGCGTGCACACCGATCGAGTCGCCATGGACGCTGCCGATGGGCTTTGCCGGCTGCGGCTCCCGCCGCCCTGCATCACGCAGGACGAGTTGGTTGGCAGCCAGCGATACCGCTTCAGCAATTGCATCTACCGAAAATCCTTCAGCAAGTGCTGCTCCCACCGCGTCGGCGGCCTGCTCGGCCGAGGAATTGAACAGTAACTGTGTGAAGGCATCAATCCAAGCGTCATCCGCAGCGCGAGTACCGAGTTCGCGACCAAGCAGTTTATGATCCTCCAGAACTCGAACCAACATTTGAGGCACATTGCCATAATTCGTCACACGATACTTTTCCGCGTCGACGCAGTATCTCAATGACTGGCGAAGCATCGTCTGGGCGTAGTCCACTCCGACTAATCCTGCCATATCCCATGCTCGATGTGCTAACACGACTCGATGCACATCCGGCACCTCATGGACTATCGGCAGGAGGTCGTTCCAGGCGGTGTCGGTCGACTCCGAGCTCGCCAGCATCCGCTCAGCTAACGGTTTATCACCACGATGCACCGCCTCACGCAAATCGTCCGCCAGGCTCGTGCCACTCACGGCCTCGGCAGCAGTGACGGGGTGCAAGGTGTCGACAGCCTGATGCCCGGTGGCATGCATTCGCGTGGCGTTGCGATAGAGCACCTTCAACACCGGCAGCGGGCGACGCTCATGCGGCAACTGCTGCGACATTCGATATGCCGGGTGCAGCGCCATGAACGTGTGATAGCCGATGTAGTCTTCACCGCCGAAAGCCCTGGCGTTTGCCATAGCAGCCGCACCGACAATTTCCTTGAGCTCTGTTCCGGCTCGCAGCCAATCGATCACCTGCGGCAAAATCTGCTCTGGAGGCGTCTCCTGAAGGAGAGCTACCAGTCGTTCATGAGAACCAAACGTAAGCCGATCAGCGGCATCCTCGTCGGCCAGTACCGGAGTTAAGCCGAGATCCTGAGCCACGCTGTAACCGACGCCGCAGATCAGCATGCCTCGTCCGATTTCAGCCAAAAATTGGCGACGATGGGCCAGATGGGAACGCATGACGTTGGCTCCAGTAACCGTAAGAGGAAGGGAGCAGCGAGGCGATCGTCGCGCGTGAGCGAAACCATCGCCCAAACTCACCACGCTAGTGAAAGCAGCAACCCGCCGTCAAACATTTCTTGGTGAGCCGAGGGAACGCATGTGTCGCGGCAGGAGATTTACGCGCACCAATCACCAGCCCCTTGTTCTTGATGTTCAATGGCAACCGATTGCGACTGGGGGTCCTCGTCCGGCGGACTCAGCTAGCAATCGCAATTGAGCTGCAGGCACCTCCGCTTGGGTCCGCGGGGCGACAGTGAGAGCTCGCCACTCGATGCCTTGCTGACATGCAATTGGGTCAGCCGCCCTAGCTGGTTGGATCGACGGCTCTCAAGCCTGACGCCGAACCTCGGCGGCCTGGCGGCGATGCCATCGGACATCGCAGTCGGCCTACTTCTTCGCAGGAGTGACTCGGCCGA
The DNA here is from genome assembly GCA_937904535.1 of uncultured Planctomycetaceae bacterium. Taxonomy (GTDB): domain Bacteria; phylum Planctomycetota; class Planctomycetia; order Pirellulales; family Pirellulaceae; genus UBA6163. Next base: position 33,587 of record CALELC010000173.1, on the reverse strand, counting down.
CGTCCCGTATGCGGCTTGCGAGCAGCGCCACGGAGCATCAATAACGGGGCGGATGTAGCTGATCAGGATGACGACTAGTTGGCGTTCTTGGCCGACGACGTCGCTCCACGTTGGCGCTAGGGGACACACAAAAAGCCGTTAACCACCAGGGGTGATGCTAACGATCGCGATTTACACTCGTCGCTATCAAACTCGGAGCAGACCGCGAAAACCGCGGGCAGCGTAATACGACTGTGCCCCGTTGTGATACAGGAACACGTGGTCGTAGCGGCGATCACAGAATAGCGCGCCGCCGAGTTTACGGATCTCCGCCGGCGTTTGTACCCAGCTCGACGTTTTCAGATCAAACTTGCCCAGCTGTTGCAGCTCGCGATATTCAGCTTCGCTCAACAGCTCAATCCCCATCGCCTCCGCCATTTCCAGAGCACTGCTCTGAGGAGCATGTTCCTTGCGTGACTCGCGCGCTTCACGGTCGAAACACACGCTGCGACGCCCTTGGGGACTTTCCGCCGCACAATCGACAAACCAGTACTCACCTGTCGTCGGGTCCTGCCCGATCACGTCGGGCTCGCCACCGGTCTGTTCCATCTCGTGCAGCGACCACAATTTGGCAGGTTGTGCTGCGAGTCGGACATGCACGAGTTCCCACTGCACGTCCGGATGACGGGTCTTGTGCTTCTCAAAACGAGCGTGCAGCGTCTCGAGCAACTCGTCACGATCCTCGGCCGCCAAGCCGCGGGTGGTATGAGCGCGTTTCACAGAGATCTCCTTCTCGGCAGGTGGTCGTGATCATCAGGTTGGCCGTCATAGCGCAGTGTACCGGCTGATCTTTTTGCGTTTTGGCCGCTACCGCTCAACATTCTTTGTTCGCTGCTGAAGCCGAGCCATCGTCCGTCCTAGCAGCGTGCCAGCGAGGTCGGCCCGTTGGAGGGACGCGGTAGCGACGTAGCAGCACCATTTGGCTAACGGTTATCGCCCCCGAAGGGACGGCGGTCAGCGGACACCTCAAAATCGTCAAATTTGGCTGGCTTGCCCCAATCGATTTTGACGATCTGAGCAAAACGGCATCGTCGATTCCTTCCGGCAAGGTTCTTTACAAATGCTGCTTGATGGCCGAAATGTTTTCCACCGCTGGTGCATGCCGAGGCGGCCGCTGAAGCCTCGTCAGCGCTCCGCCGAGACATTTTGGCTCGCAGTCATGGTTGCTTCGTGCGGCTGGTTTGCCAGTATCCCCGCCAACGCTCAAGTGGTTTACCCCGCCGAACCCGACGACCTGAACTGGGCATTCGTCGAAGAGCTGGAGTCGGGCGAGGAGCTGGATCCGTCGATGGAAGCAGTACTCCAGCGGCTGCAGCATGCCGAAAAGCGGCTAGAGGAACTGGAACGCGACGAGTCAAAAGGCGATTCGCAAACCTTCGATGAATATCCGGTCGCCGCACCAGAGAAAGAGAAGCCGAAAGGAAGCGTCAAATACGGCGACAAAGGCTTCGAATTCACCAGCGAGAACGAGAAGTTCTCCTTAGCGATCCAGAACCGGATTCAAGCTCGCTTTGCCAGTCCTTTTGATCGAGATCCACGTCTGATGAGCGATCTGGATCGTGACGAGAACTCCTTCATGATCCGTCGGGCACGGACGAAGTTTGCCGGCCACGCCTATGTCGACTGGCTGGAATACTATTTCCAGTACGACTGGACCGAACCGATCTTACGCGACCTGAATCTGACGATCTCTAAGTTCGAATGGGCCAAAGTGGAAATCGGCCGCGGCAAGGCGATCTATAACGACGAACGCAAAACCTCCTCGGGCAAGCAGCAGTTCGCCAATCGCTCGATTGTCAACGACCTGTTTACCGTCGACCGTCAGCAAGGGATCCAACTGTACGGGAATCTCTTTCCCAACACCTGGTATGACACGACCTACTACATGGGCGTGTTTACCGGTTTGGGAGTCGGCCATCGCAACAACGACGACGAACATTTGATGTACAACGTTCGTTTGCAATGGAATGCTCTGGGCGGTGAAATGCCGTTTTCCCAGTCCGATATCGAGTTTCACGAACACCCCGCACTCAACTTTGCGATTGCAGCCAATACCAACCGCAGCCCTTATTTGACCTATGCAACCGTTGCTGATAGCGGCCAGGCGTTGCCGTGGGCTCCGTACGATGAAATCGGAGATCCAGGACAATACCGCATCAATCAAATGCTGGGCGAGGTCCGCTTCAAGTGGCAAGGATTCTCACTGCTGCATGAAATGCATGCGAAAGAAATCATCGACAAGTACGCCCCACAGAACAGTCTGTTTAAAGAAACGACAATGCTGGGTGGCCTGATCCAAGCCGGCTACTTTCCGCACTATCTGCTGCCCATCATACCCAAGAAGTTAGAAGTCGCTGGTCGCTATGCCGTGGTCGATCCCAACTTGGCCATCGGCAACATTGAACAGCAAGAAGCCAGCGGCGTGATCACCTACTTCTTCAATGGCCATAACAATAAGCTCAATTTCCAGGTCAGCGATTTAACACTTGACCCGGATTTTGGTGACAGGCGTTCGGAGCAGCGTTACTGGGTGCAGTGGGACATCTCCTTTTGATGCAAGAACAACGCAAAGGGCCTGACCGTTACCGGCCAGGCCCTCGCCACTGGATCTCGAGGCCAAGCAGCTGGCCGCTCAGCTCAATTGCTGAGTCTTACCAACCGAGGACGTAGGCAAACACCAACGGAGCGCAGATCGTAGCGTCGCTTTGCACCATGAACTTCGGTGCATCGGGCAACAGTTTGTGCCACGTGATCTTTTCGTTGGGCACCGCGCCGCTGTAGCCGCCGTAGCTGGTGACGGCGTCGCTGATCTGGCAGAAGTATGCCCACAGCGGCGTTTTGATCTGCAGGTCCTGCACTAACATCGGCACCGCACAGATTGCATAGTCACCCGCGATCCCGCCACCGATCTGGAAGAATCCGATCGGCGATTCGGCCGCTGCCGCTTGGTACCAACGCACCAGTTCCAGCAGTTGGCCGATGCCGGTGATCAGCGCGCGATCGGTTTTGATCACACCCTGGTAGACTCGTGCCGCAAAGATGTTTCCCAGCGTTGAATCTTCGAATCCCGGGACGAACACCGGAATTCCCGCCTCCTTAGCCGCCAACATCCAACTGTGCTCGCGCGGCACCTGGTAGTGTTCCACCAGACTCTCGTCGTCCAACAGCTGAAACAGGAACTGAGCCGGTGTGTACGATTCGCCGCGATCGGCGGCCGCTTGCCACAGCTTGACCATCCGGTGTTCGATGTGCCGAACCACGGTCTCAGGGATACAGGTGTCGGTCACACGGTTAAAGCCTGAATCGCGGAGCGCGACTTCGTCTTCAACGGACAGCGCTCGCCAGTCCTGGATCACCTTGTAGTCTTTGTGGGCGACCAAGTTGAAAATATCTTCTTCGAGGTTTGCCGCGGTACAGGTGATCGCGTGCACCTTTCCCTGGCGGATCATCTCGGCCAGCGAAACCCCGATCTCGGCGGTGCTCATGGCACCGGCGAGTGTGACCATCATCTTGCCACCGTGTTCGGGGGAAACGAAGTGGCGATAGGCTTCGGCGGCATCAACCAATTCCCGCGAATTGAAGTGGCGGAAATTGTTCTGCATGAACGAGCGGACCGGCGAAGCTTGTTGGGGGTCCTGACTTTGGCTTGGATTTTGACTTACGGAAACACTCACTCTGAATCGCCTTGGTTACAGGATTCGCAAATGGGAGATGACAACGGCAGCACTGTAGCCTGCCATCGGTGGGGATCAAAGTCCGGTGGCAAGGCAGAGGGGCAGTCCGATGAGCGGACTGAGGGGAGCACGCTGTAGCGGCAGTCGAGCTTGGTCCGTGTGACGGAGTACCGGCGCCGCTGATCAAGCGATGATTTGAGTGCCGCCGCGTGATGGTCTGACGTGCCTTCAACCGATAAACGCGATATCCTATTCACCGCCGCTGGCGTCGCTGAGTAGTCCGTTCTTATCCAAGGCACTCCCGCTCATGAGTTTTCCGTTTCGCGTTGGCATCGGTTATGACACCCATCGGCTGGGTAACGGCGGTCCGCTGCGAATCGGCGGCATCGACATCCCGGCCGAGTTCCACGCGATCGGCCACAGCGACGCGGATGTGCTATTGCACGCGATCACCGACGCGTTGCTCGGCTCGGTGGCTGAGGCAGACATTGGCCGGCTGTTTCCCGACACTGCCGAGGAAAACCGTAACCGCGACAGCGCTGAATTTCTGGTCGAAGCGGTCCGCCGCGTGCGGCAACAGGGGATGGAGATTGGCAACCTCGACGGCGTGATCGTGGCCCAGCAACCGAAAATGGCGCCGCACATCGACGCGATGCGGCAAAAAATCGCGGAGATCGTCGACATTCCGGTCGATCGAATCGGACTCAAAGCCAAGACGGCCGAGGGGTTGGGAGCGATCGGCGATTCAGCCGCAATCGCCGCGCGTGCCGTGGCCTTGGTTTACGCCCCGCAGCGCGGCAATGACTCTCAGCCAGCGTAATCGCTCTCGGTTTGGTGGCAAAGTTTTTCTATACTTCCGGCATTGCCGCTTCCATCCGGGTCATGGCGGCATTGGCAATTTGACCCGCACGCGCTTCCCCATCGAACTGTTATGAGCACCGCGACCGCCCCCCAATCGTCCGCCGCGGCCCAAAAACTCGCTGAAATCCGTGTCTACAACACGCTGAGCAAAACCAAAGAACCGTTTGAGCCGCTGCGGCCGCCGCACGTCGGCATGTACCTTTGCGGACCGACGGTCTATGCCGAATCGCACATCGGGCACATGGTCGGGCCGGTCATCTTCGACACGATCAAGCGGTTTCTGCGGTACAGCGGCTACGACGTTACCTGGGTGGTCAACATCACCGACGTCGACGACAAGCTGATCGCCAAGAGCCGCGAACGACGCATCCCGATGAGCCAGATCGCGGTCGAGATGACGGCCGATTATCTGTCCAACTTGAAGGAACTCGGCGTCAACCAGATCGATTATCTGCCGCGAGCCACCGATCACATCCCGCAGATCATCGCCTTCATTGAATCGTTGCAGCAGCGCGGGTTTGCCTATGCGGTCGATGGCGATGTGTTTTTTGAAGTCGCCAAGGATCCCAACTACGGTCAGCTGTCCAACCGCACGCTCGAGGCGATGCAAGGCGAAGGCGGCGAGGCCGCGGGCAAGAAACGCGCCTCAGGTGACTTTGCCCTGTGGAAGTCGGCGCGGCCGGGTGAACCGGCGTGGGATAGCCCCTGGGGTCCAGGGCGTCCTGGCTGGCACATTGAGTGCTCGGCGATGAGCCACGCGATCCTCGGCAAGACGTTCGACATCCATGGTGGCGGGCTGGATTTGATGTTCCCGCACCACGAGAACGAACTGGCGCAGAGCGGCTGTTGCCACGACGCGCCGATGGTCAAGTACTGGATGCACAATGGCCTGATGCGGGCCGGTGAAAAGGGCAAGGTCGGCGGCAAGAGCGACCGTGCCGAGGCTGCCGCGGCGCTGGATCCGGCGGCTGGCGATTCCGGCAAAATCAGCCGCAGCAAGGGTGCCGGTGGACTTGCCGAACTGATCCGCCGTCACGGCGGCGAGTGCATCCGCTTCTTCCTACTGCGCACCCATTACCGCTCGACGATCGTGTTTGGCGAAGAAGGCCTGGCAGAAGCCGCCACATCGCTCGATGGGTTTTACCGATTCTTCGAACGGTTTGCCGAAATTACCGGTGAGACGTTCTACGCACTCCCCGCTCCAGAAACCCGCGATCAGGGCCAGATCGACGCTGGCACCGACACCACGCTGCAAGAAGTGGTGGCGCTCCGCGATAAGTTCCTGGCGGCGATGGACGATGACTTCAATTCCGGCCTGGCGATCAGCACGCTGTTCGACCTGCTGCGGACAGCCAATCGCCACATCGATACTCACGGCCTGAGCACCGGAGCGGATCGTGATTCGGCACCGGTGAAGACGCTCCGCGTGGTTGCCGCAGCGCTCCGCGACCTGACCGCCGTGCTTGGCCTGTTCCGCAAGCCGCCGCTAACCAGCGGTGGCGGCGAAGCGGATGGAGAGACCCTCGAAGCGCTGATGCAACTGCTGATCGATCTTCGCAAAGAAGCTCGTGCGAAGAAGGATTTTGCCACCGGCGATATGATCCGCGACCGATTGAGTGAACTGGGCATCGCGCTGCTCGACAGGAAAGAAGGCACGTCCTGGGAACGGAAGTCTTGATGCGATGCCCGTGATCCTGGGGATCGACCCCGGCTTAAACACAACCGGCTACGGCGTCATCGCTTGCAATGGTAACTCATTGCGACTGATCGAAGCCGGCATCGTCCGCACCCGCGCCAAAGGCTCGATGGAGTCACGCTTGGCGGAGTTGCATGCTGGCGTAACGGAAGTGATCGAGGCGCACCGTCCCGATCGGATGGCACTTGAGCAACTGTTTTCGCATTACGAACGCGTGCGGACCGCGATTCTGATGGGGCATGCCCGCGGTGTGATCTGTTTGGCCGCGGCCCAAGGCGGCCTGTCGGTCAGCAGCTATGAACCGACCCGGATCAAAAAGACGCTAACCGGCAACGGTCGGGCAGCCAAGTCGCAGATGCAGATGGCGGTGAAGTTGCAATTGCGGCTGGCAACGATTCCCGAACCGCACGACGTCGCCGATGCGCTGGCGATCGCGATCTGCAGTTTTCACTTGGAACGGCAGACCGTTTAACTCAACCACTCCTACAAGGACGGTACAGGGCCTTGATCGTTTCAATAACCGGAAAGCTGCTTCGCGTTGGCGAGGAAGCGGTCGTGATCGAAGTGGTTCCCTTCGAATACGAAGTGCTGGTCGCCGATTACACGCGGCGGCAACTGCAGCCCAAGCTGGGCCAAGACATCCGCCTACCAACGCTGGAGTTCATCGATGGCAACGCGGCTCAAGGTGGCCGGCTGACACCGCGGCTGATCGGCTTTCTGACGGAGCCGGAACGCCAGTTTTTTGAGCTGTTCTGCAGCGTCGATGGTGTGGGCACCAAGAAGGCGCTGCGTGCGATGGTCCGCCCGGTGAAAGAACTGGCGGTGCTGATCGAACAGCAGGATGTCAAAGCGCTGTCGGCGCTGCCGGGGATCGGGCCGGCGACGAGCGAACGGATCATCGCTAAGCTTCGCCGCAAGATGCCGCGGTTCGCCTTGATGGTCGATCGCGGTCAAGTCGGTGAGGCTCCAGACCTGTCGGCGGCCGTGGTCACCGATACGTTCGATGCGTTGCTTGCGCTGGGACATAACGAAAGCGATGCCCGCACGCTGATCGATGAGGCCATCGCTGGCGGCAAGAAATTCAAAGACAGCGAATCGCTGCTGACGGCGATCTACCAGAAGCGGCATGGGTGACCCCGATGTTGATCACGCTCGATGGAATCGATGGCGGCGGCAAGTCGACGCAACTGGCAAGGCTGAGCGAGTACTTGCGGCAGGCCGGAACGCAGGTGGTTTCGGTCCGCGACCCGGGCGGCACACCGACCGGTGAGGCGATCCGCGGCCTGCTGCTCGATTCGCAACTGTCGATGCACCGCCGCTGCGAGGCGATGCTGTTCATGGCCGCGCGGTGCGAACTGGTGCAGAGCAAGATTCGCCCGGCACTGGATGCGGGCCAAGTCGTGCTCTCGGATCGCTTTCTGCTGGCCAATGTCGTTTACCAAAGCGTCGGCGGTGCGCTGGCAGCGGACGAGCTGTGGAACATCGGCGACTGGGCCAACGGCGGTCTGCGGCCCGACCTGACGTTGCTGTTGGATTTGCCTGCAGAAGAAGCGTTGGCGCGGATCGACCGGCCCACCGACCGCATGGAATCGCGTGGCCTGGCCTATTTGCAGGCGGTCCGCGAAGCATTCTTACAGCAACTGCCGCGATCAGCCCGGCACACCGCGGTGATCGATGCCTCCCAGGCCCCCGATCAGGTGCATGCACAAATCGTGCAGGCGATTCGCGAGTGGATGGTGTGAGTTCAGCGAGCAGGGCAGGGCTCAGCACTCACCACGATGATGCGTCCCAATCAGTTCGCTGACCGACTGCAGGTTCGGTGATTCGATCACGCCCAAGTCGGTGATGATTGCCGTAATCAACTCAGCGGGCGTGACATCAAACGCAGGATTGAAGACGTCACAGCCCTCGGGCGCCGTTTGCAGCCCAAACCCACACGTCACCTCTTCAGCGCCGCGGTGCTCGATCGGAATCGCCCGACCATCGCTGAGCGTCATGTCGAAAGTCGAATGCGGCGCAGCGACAAAGAAGGGGATGTTGTGGTATTTCGCCAACACCGCGAGCGGGAACGTCCCGATTTTGTTGGCCACGTCACCGTTGGCCGTGATCCGGTCCGCACCGACAATCACCGCCTGCACCTTGCCGGCCTGCATCACTGAACCGGCCATCGAGTCCGTGATCACCGTTACCGGGACACCCATCTGTTGCAACTCCCACGCCGTCAAACGTGCTCCTTGCAGCAACGGCCGGGTTTCGTCGGCAAACACCCGCACCGCGCGGCCCTGGCGATGCAGTTCATAAATCGGTGCCAGCGCGGTTCCCACGCCCCCGGTGGCTAGTGCGCCGGCGTTGCAGTGAGTTAGCAAAGCCGCGGCGTCGCCGAGCCGCTCCGCTCCGAATCGGCCGATCGCCGCGCACAGTTCACGGTCTTGTTGGTGAATGGCACGAGCTTCGCGCAGCAATGCCTCCAAGAGTGCGGAATCATCTGCTGTCTGCGACACGACTCCGCGCATCCGGTCGAGCGCCCAGAACAAGTTAACCGCGGTGGGCCGGCTGGTCGCCAAATGGTCGATCGCCGCCCTGATTGCCTGCCGCACCGACTCGTGGGGCGATGTACCATCCGGCGAAGCCGCTAAGCAGACGCCATAAGCCGCTGCGACGCCGATCGCTGGAGCTCCGCGAACACTCAGCCGCACGATCGCATCCCACACCTGCTGCACGTTGCTGCAGTGCAAATAGGTGACCTCCGCCGGCAGACGCGTTTGGTCGAGAATCAGAAGTTGCCCCGTTGCCTCGTCCCAGCGCACCACCGCCGGATGTCCATCTTCGATCAGCGGTTCGTTGGTCGGCGACGCCGCCGTCTCGGACGATTGGCCAGAAGTCATTCAGCACGCAGAAATAAAGACGGGGAAGCTGAGAATCCGTAAACACGGCTAGTTTATCCCTGCGGCACAGCGTCACAAGTCGCGCGAACACAGCCTAAGCGAGGCAAATTCGCTTACCATTGCACTGCCCTGACGTTAGAATCTGGCCCAGCGGCTCGTTTGTTCACCACTGTCCGCTCCCACCGCACCTTCGTCCTGCCCACCCCCGAGATCGCCTTGATGCTTCGTCTGTTCCGTGTTTGCTGCGTTGCGATCGGGTTGTTTGCTGGACTACGGACAGTGCAAGCGGAGTCGCCTCAGCCCGCTGCCGATCCCTACGCTCAGCTCGACTATCAGCAGGACGTGCTGCCGCTGCTGACGAGCTACTGCGGCGATTGTCATTCCGGAGCGTCACCCGACGCGGGTGTGGCGTTTGAGCAACTGGACATCGCGCGGGCCCGCACACTCGACCGCGCGATTTGGAAAAAAGTCCACACGCAGTTGGACAACCAAATCATGCCGCCGCCGGACAACGAGCAGCCGACAGAAGAAGAGCGACAGTTGTTGCTCGGCTGGATTGAGTCGCAAGCGCTCACCGTCGACTGCGACGGTCCCGTCTACCCGGGCCGCGTCACTTTGCGGCGACTCAATCGCAACGAATACAACCGCACCGTTGCTCACTTGACGGGAGTCGACTTCCGCCCGGCTGACAATTTTCCTTCGGATGACGTCGGTTACGGGTTTGATAACATCGGCGACGTGTTGACGCTGCCACCGGTGTTGCTGGAGAGGTACCTCGATGCTGCTGATGAAATCGTCCGCCGAGCGATTCTGGTTGGCGAGGCCGAGTTTGCACCGGTAGTCAGCAGACCCGGGCGAACGCTGGCCTCAGTCGGTGAAGCGGGCGACGATTTTGAATTGATTGCGACCGCCGAATACCTGTTCCGCGTGCAGGCGTACGGTGACCAGGCCGGCCCCGAACCGGCGAAAATGGCGTTTTTGCTCGACGGCGAACCCTTGCAAACCGTTGATGTCCCGGCGACGTCGCAGGCTCCTGGCACATATGAAGTCACGGTCCGCGCACCGCGCGGCAAGCACCGCTTTGCCGTTAAGTTTCTCAACGACTACTACCGCGTCGACACCGACGATCCCAAGCTCCGCGGCGACCGCAATCTGCACGTATCGACATTGTCGGTAATCGGCCCGCTCGGAGCGTTACCCGAAGATTTACCCGAGTCGCACCGCCGATTGATCCCCAGCACACCTGCAGCGGGAGCCGATCGCGAGGCCGTATTGGCAGCCGCTCGCAACAACTTGAGTGCGCTGCTGCCGCGAGCGTTCCGTCGTCCGGTCGGCCCCGAGACCGTCGAACGCTACGTGAAGATCGTCGAGATGGTGCTGGACGATGGCGGCTCGTTCGAACGAGCGATGCAGGTCGGTATCCAGGCGGTGCTCGTCTCACCGCGGTTCCTGTTCCGCCTGGAGGCTGATCCCCAAGCACCGGAAACGGTCCGGGAACTGGACGATTGGGAACTGGCCACACGGATCAGCTACTTTCTCTGGAGCGGCCCGCCGGACGACGAACTATTCTCCGCTGCCCGCGCTGGCAAACTCAGGGACACACAAGAGTTGCAGCGGCAGATCCGCCGCATGTTGCTCGATCCCCGGGCCTCCGCGCTTGTCGAAAACTTCGCCAGCCAGTGGTTTCAACTGCGAAACCTGGAAACGCTCTCCATCGATTCGAAGCGGTTTGCGGATTTCACGCCGGAACTGCGGCGAGCGATGCGGCAGGAAACCGAACTGCTGTTCGCATCGATCATCCGCGAGGACCGCAGCGTACTCGATCTGTTGACGGCAGATTACACGTTTATCAACGAACCGTTGGCCAAGCTGTATGGGATCGAAGGTGTCTCAGGCGATGAGTTCCGGCAGGTCTCGCTCGCCGGTACGCCTCGTGCCGGGTTGCTGGGCCATGCGAGCATTTTGACCGTGACTTCCAATCCCACACGGACGTCACCGGTCAAACGCGGCAAATGGATCCTCGATAATTTGCTCGCGACGCCACCACCACCACCGCCGCCCAACGTGCCGGCATTGGAAGCGCAAGGCGGTGCCGCCAAGGAAGCCGTGTCCCTTCGCGAGCAGTTGGAATTGCACCTTTCGGATCCCGGCTGTGCCGGTTGCCATCGTTTGATGGACCCGCTCGGCTTTGGGCTCGAGAACTTCGACGCGATCGGCAAATGGCGGGACCAAGACAAAGGATTGCCGATCGATGCTCAGGGAGAACTTCCCGGCGGACGAACGTTCAATGGCCCGGTCGAACTGCGACAGATTCTGCTGGAACGCCAGATGGACTTCCGCCGCTGCATCGCTGGTAAGCTTTTGACCTATGCGCTCGGCCGCGGACTGGAGTATTTCGACGAATGCACGCTCGATGCGATCACCGCCTCGATGCAGCAACAAGATGATCGTTTTGGAGCGCTTGTGCTGGCGATCATCGAGAGTCCCCCCTTCCGCAACCGCGCCGCCACGGCGATGCCCCAGTAGCCTGCCCTCGCTGTGCGAGGGATAATTCCGGCGTCCACTCTGGCCGAGCCGGTGGATACCTTCCTGAATCGCAGCCGCTCGCCGGTTGCTTACCCGCCCGTTAGTTACCCACCTCAAGCTCTCTGCAACAAAGGTACGGATATGAGTCTTCCACGCATCTCGCGTCGTACAACGCTCAAGGGCCTCGGAACGGCAATCGCGCTTCCGCTGCTCGACGCCATGATGCCGCGTTCGATTCTGGGGGCAGAGCGGGCAGCCGAACCGCTGCGGATGGCTTTCTTGTATGTCCCCAATGGCAAGCACATGCCCGACTGGCTGCCGACCAGCGAAGGTGCCGGCTACGCGCTGCCCAAGACACTCCAGCCGCTCGCCGGGCTGAAAGACGAGTTCTGCGTGCTCTCGGGACTCACCCACCAAAAGGCCAACGCCAACGGCGATGGCGGCGGCGACCACGCGCGGGCGCTGACCACATTCCTCACCGGTACCCAGGCGCGCAAGACCGACGGAGCAGACATTCGCGCGGGCGTCTCGGTCGACCAAATCGCTGCACGTGAGCTGGGCAAGGTTACACGCTTTGCTTCGCTGGAGGTCGGAGCCGATGCCGGAGCACAATCCGGCAATTGCGATTCCGGCTATAGCTGCGCCTACTCATCGAACATCGCGTGGCGAAGCGAGAACCAACCGGTTGCCAAGGAAGTCGATCCGAAGTTGATCTTCGACCGGCTGTTCACATCCGGCCGTCCCGGCGAATCGGAAGCAGCCCGCGCTCGCCGCGAGCGTTACAACAAGAGCATTCTGGATATGGTCGGTGAAGATGCGCGGCGGTTGCAGCGTCTCGTCGGCATCGCCGATCAGCGGAAACTCGATGAATACCTGACGGCGATTCGCGAACTGGAAACCCGGATCGACAAAGCCGCTCAGGCTCCCGATGGCAAGTCGCTTCCGCTGGACCGGCCGAGTGGCATTCCAGCCTCCTATGCAGACCACTTGCGGCTCCTCGGCGACTTGGTCGTGCTGGCGTTCCAAACCGATACCACGCGCGTGTCGACCCTCGTGTTCGCCAATGAAGGCAGCAACCGCAGCTACCCGTTCTTGGATGTTCCTGAAGGTCACCACGACCTGTCACACCATGAAGGCAAGGAAGAAAAGCAAGCGAAGCTGCAGAAGATCAATCAGTTCCACGTGACGCAGTTCGCGTATTTCTTGGAACGACTGCGGTCGGTCCGCGAGGGCGACCAAACGCTGCTGGATCGTAGCCTGATCGTCTACGGCAGCGGCATTGCCGACGGCAACGCGCACAATCACAACAACTTGCCGATCATCTTGGCGGGCAAGGGCGGCGGACTTGTCACCCCGGGACGACATGTCGCTTACAAGGATGGCACGCCGCTCACCAACCTCTACCTGTCGATGCTCGACGGCGTGGGCGTTCACCTCGAATCGCTGGGTGACAGCACCGGTCGGCTGACTGGGCTGCGCGCGTAGTACCTGCGCATCCTCGTATCACTCCATTTGGCATCAGCTCCGGTGGCTGATGCCAAGGATGGATAACTTTTTTACTTGACTCCAGCATGAGGGACGCCAACACTGGTCCACAGCGGGGTCATTTGGGTACCGTTGCTGGCGGTTGTCTGTTGGCAGCGGTGCATTTGAGTCCGTGTTGAGTCGTTAGTATCCACCATGCGTTTGGACCGAGGCCACAAAAGATGATGCGTTTGAATTCCTTGCTGTTTGCTGCAGCCTTAGTGGCCTCCCTGCCTCTCGCGGCAACAAGTGCCGAAACCTGCAGTCTCGTCGGCGGGGAGTTCACCTTCGCCCACACTCCGGTTGATCCCGACAATCCCGACGACTTTCAGTTCGACCCGCCGGCAGCGATTTTCAACGTCAGCAGCGACGGCTTTAGTGGAAAATTAATCGCCGCCAATCTGCGTTTGCCGATTCTGAGCAAAGGCCCCGGCTTCCCCGGTCTGGGTCTGCCGTTTCAGCGCGTCAACCTGCCGTTCACGGGTTACGGTGACGCCACTGGTTGCGTGTACCTCAACCCGACCAACACAGTGGTTGCGGACTTCACAGGCTCCTTCGTCTGGGTGACTCCGGAAGGGGAGTTGCATGGAACGTTCTACATGCAGAACCACTTCCTCGGCCTGCAGCAGATGCTGGGCGCTACGATCTTGATCAACTTCGACGGCGGAACGCAGCGGTTTGTAAACGCTAGAGGTGAGGCCTATGCCGTGGGACTCGACTTCCCGTTTGGCGGCCTCGGTGGCAACCCCACGACCGCCGGCGTCTCCGCGGCGATTCTGGCCGGCACACTTCGCCTCAACTAGGCAAGTCTGTAGACCAGGGATTCTTCGTCAGAGCGGACGATCGCGTGCATCCTGCTGGCCGAATCGCGCGAGCAGAGTTGTGCGTTCTTCGCCTGACGCGAGTTGACGGGGCAGCGGCCAATAAGCAAGTGCCCTCGCTCACCAGTTCCTCGGCCGATTACTGAGGAAATCGGGTACCGCTCCGCCTCGCCGCCCCCTTCGGCAGCCTCATGCGCTACAATGGGGCTGATGCGTGTCCGCTGCAATGGACACGCGAACACTCAGCCGCATCCGCAAACGTAAGAAGGGCCATCTCATGGCACCAGCCAAAGCAGGCGATACCGTCCAAGTCCATTACACCGGCAAACTGGCGGACGGAACGATCTTCGATTCGTCGCTGGAACGCGAACCGCTGGCATTCCAACTCGGCGCCGGCCAGATTATCCCCGGTTTTGAGAAAGCGGTTGAAGGGATGGTCCCTGGCGATCGAACCACCACGGTGATTCCCGCCGCCGAAGCTTACGGGCCGCGGCATGACGAAGCATTGGTGACGGTCCCGCGGAGCGATTTGCCACCGGACATGCAACCACAGGTTGGCCAACAACTGCAAATGGAACAGGAAGGCAGTTACCCACTCACCGTCCAAATTGTCCAAGTCGACGAAGACCAAGTGACCCTCGATGCCAACCACCCGTTGGCTGGAAAGGACTTGTCCTTCGATATCGAGTTGGTCGCAATCCAATAATCGGTTGCCTGCGAGCGCTCGATTCAGCTGAGCCCGATGGTGCACCTTTTTTGCCGCCGAACTCTGGGCGTTCGGCGGCCGCTGGACAATCCTCACACCGCGGCGTCTAGCCCAGTTGCCTTTCTCGGGCTGCCGATTTTCGCTTTCTGCGAAACAGCTGCGGATTCTTCTGAATGAACTTCCGCACGCCCTCGGCGATGAACGAGTATTGCCCCGTTTTGAAGTAAGCCCAGCCCATCAGCCCCACGATGCACGCGCCAAGCGTGTCGATGATCAAATCGTGCATCGTGTCTTTGACACCGGTTTCCGTGCTCTGCATGTTGATCTTCGGGAAGAACGAATCCACAGTGAACTCAAAGATCTCCCAGAGCACCCCCACGAATACGGCAAAGGTGACACCAAAGAAACAGAGAAAGACGGGGCGGATTCCCGCCGGCAGTCGGTCGGTCTGATTGAGCAGGAAGAGGACCATAAATCCCACCATGCCAAACAGAAACCCCGACCCCGCATGCAACACAATATCCCACCACCAAAAGCGGTAGTAAAAGTCGGCTGCGGAACCGAGAAACAGCGAGAGGAAGACGAACGATACGGCAACGAGTTGAATTTCAGGCGGAATGAAGACGCGCAAACTGCGAAACACGAACGCCGGAATTAACGTCAACACAATCACCAGGAGTGTAAGAAAGACATCCTCCCAGTCGCGACGATAAATGAACATCGCCAACCCCACGACGAGCACCGCTTGAATGAGCAGTGTGAGGGTGGCATAAGTGCCGCCATTGTCTGACTCGGATTCGTGTTCATCCATCTTCACAAGCTCATGCGTTCGCGGCCCGTTCTTTCCACTCTACCGGCGCAGCGCAGTCCTGTGGCGGATGAACCGCAGCGGCGAGTGGATGCTTGAGGGACACCAGCGGAGTATTATCAAGCCTTCCCCTTGATTCCCGCCGCGGCATTCCACCAGCCGCCCGTGTGTTCACTCTTCACAGGACTGATCGTCGATGACACCCTCTCGCCGCTGGCCATGGTTCGCCTCACTGATACTTCTTGCATGGATGCCCCCTGCTTCGGGAAACGATCGGCCGCAGGTTTACATCGATACCGATTTGGCCGCCGAGGTTGACGATTCCTTTGCGGTCTACCGCGCCCTGATCGCTCCTGAGTTTCAAGTCGTGGGCTTGTCAACCATCGGCTGGGAAGGTCCACGTGACTTCGCGAGCAATACCCGCGCCAGTCAAAAGATGAGCGAAGAAATGCTCGATCTGCTGGGCCTGAGAGAGCGCATCGCTCATCCGATCGGCGCGCTGCAGCCGATGCCGGCCGCAGCCACACCGGTCGACTCGCCGGCCGCGCGCGATCTGATCGCCACAGCCCATGCGATGCCTGCGGGACAGAAGCTCCAGGTGTTTGTATTGGGCTGTTATACGAATGTAGCCTCAGCGCTACTGCTCGACCCCAGCATTACCGACAAGTTAACGGTGCATGTAATGGGGTTTCGCTTTGACAACGAGCGTCTGACTCCCAATGAATCCAATACCATGGGCGACCTCCATGCTGCGGCGCATCTGCTAAAGAGCGGCGTGGAGCTAAAAGCGATGGTCAATAGCACGCTGCGATACTTTCAGTGGTCCAAGGTGGACGTCGACGCCCATTTCAAAGGCCAGGGCGGAGTGCGCGACTATCTGGTCGAACGCTGGGAATCCTATTCTCCCGATGACGCCCAGCGAACGCTGTGGGACATCGCGGTATTTGAAGCGGTGCTGCGTCCGCATCTTGCCACCCTGACCGAGATCGAACACGAAGGCCGCCAACTTCAGGTTTGGACGCAGGTCGACATTCCAGCAATGAAAGCCGATTACTGGGAAGCGGCGGCAACGCTCACGCCCGGTTTCTCACAGCCACAGTCAACGCGGTCGAGCGCGTCCTCGTCGCAGACAGCTGCTAAGCCGCGCGTGTTCATCGATACCGACACAGCCAATGAAGTCGATGATCCGTTTGCGATTTACCGAGCCCTTGTCGCTCCCGAGTTTGAAGTGGTTGGGCTGTCATCAGCGGGTTGGGGCCAACCAGCGGTGTATGGCGCAAACACTCGCACCAGCCAAAAGATGAACGAGGAGTTGCTCGCACTCCTGCAATTGACCGACCGGCTGCCGCACCCGATCGGCGCCCTGCAACCGCTGCCGTCGCCCAGCACGCCCGTGGATTCTCCTGCCGCCCAGGCGATCATCGCAGCGGCCAAGGCAACCCCTGACGGTCAGAAGCTGCAAGTATTCGTGCTCGGCTGCTATACGAATATTGCGTCGGCAATTCTGCTGGAGCCCGGCATCAAAGACAAGCTCTCAGTTCATTTAATGGGTTTTAATTATCACGACGGTAAGCTTCACCCGACCGAGTTCAACACGCTCGGCGATCTGCACGCGGCAGCATGTCTGCTGGAGAGCGGTGTGGAGTTGAAGGTGATGGTCAACACCTCGATGCAGCAGTTCCACTGGAAGAAGTCTGACGTGTTAGCCCATTTCAAGGGCAAGGGCGGCGTGCCCGATTATCTCGTCAATCGTTGGGGAACGTTTTGCCCCAACGATCCCCAGCGCATTCTGTGGGATATCGCAGTGTTTGAAGCCGTCCTGCGGCCTCATCTGGCGACCTTGACGGAAATCGATCAAGCCGGCTCACGCATCTCGGTGTGGACGCAGATCGATGTCCCCGGAATGCAAGCCGACTACTGGGAAGCCACAGCCGCAGCAGCCCAACGTTAACCCCTCGGCCCTCGCCTCCGTTGGAATCCAAACTGCGACCTGCCTCCGTTGGAGTCCAGGCTTCAGCCTGTCCCGCTCCGCTGGAGTTCAGGCTTCAGCCTGCCATCGTTGGAGTTCAGGCTTCAGCCTGTCCCCATCCTCATTGTCCAGACTTCAGCCTGTCCCCATCTGTCGCCCGCGGCCACCCACGTGCCTCCCCACGACGTGTCAGTGCTTGCCGGGCATTTCGCTCGGTCTCCTGCCTGTCTAGCAGCAAGTGTTTGTTGATGAGACAGGGAGGTGATGGATTTCTGGCACTGGCGTGAAGTGGGAGGCGGAGCCAGACAGGCTGAAGTTTTAACTCCAACGGAGCCGGGCAGGCTGAAGCCTGAACTCCAGCCACCCAGGCTGAAGTTTGGGCTCCCACGTGGTGAGCGCGCAGCGAAACACGCACAAACCCTTGACACAGAAATGAATCACATGTAAATTAAATTGCAGTAAAGGAAATCAAATGACGAAAAGTGGATTGCAGCGCGAACTGAAGAAAAAACGGCCGTTCGATTCGCCGGAGCAGGAAGCGGTACTCAATATTCTGCGGACGAACGATCAACTGCAGAACCGACTCGGGAAGTTCTTCCGTGAATACGGACTGACGCCGTCGCAGTACAACGTGCTGCGCATCCTGCGGGGCGAAGGCCAGCCGATGCCGTCGCTGGAGATCGGTGAGCGAATGATTCAAGTCGTGCCGGCGATGACTGGGTTGATCGATCGACTGGAAAAACAGGGATTCGTCCAGCGGAGACGCTGTCACGAGGATCGGCGTGTTGTTTATGTGGAACTCACTGACAAGGCGAAGCAACTGCTCGCGCAGATCGACGGGCCGCTGGACGCGTTGCACTCGGAAGTGATGGGGCATCTGACGCACACCGAACTGCAGGAGTTGTCTCGATTGCTGGAGAAGGCGCGGGCGAAAATGCTGAACTAAGCAGCAGCGTCTTTTTGCCAGATACATTACATATCGACTATTTACACAACAATGATAGCGAGAAAAACATGATCCGCATCCGCCGAGCCTCGGACCGAGGCCACGCCGACCACGGCTGGCTGAAGACCTATCACACGTTTTCGTTCGCGTCCTACCAGGACCCCGCGTCTATGGGTTTTCGGTCGCTGCGGGTGATCAACGAGGATCGCGTTGCCGCAGGGCAGGGGTTCGGAACGCATGGTCACCGCGACATGGAAATCGTCAGCTATGTGCTCGACGGTGCGCTGGAGCACCAAGATTCGATGGGCAACGGCGAGACGCTTCGCCCTGGTCAGTTCCAGCGGATCACCGCCGGGACGGGGATCACCCACAGCGAGTTCAATCCTTCCCAGCATGAACCGACGCACTTCTATCAGATTTGGCTACTACCCCAGAGTCAGGGGCTGCCGCCCAGTTATGAGCAAAAGAGCTTTGACGAATCCGAACTTCGCGGGCGTTTGCGTCTGGTCGCGTCGCCCGATGGAAGCGACGGTTCGCTGACGATTCATCAGGACGCTTGCATTTATCTGGCGAAACTTGACCCCCAGAGGCCGCTGTCTTTCGACCTCACAACGGGTCGTCACGCTTGGCTGCAAGTGCTGCGGGGAAACGTCACGCTCAACGATCACGCGCTGAACACCAGCGACGGCGCTGCGGTCAGCGATGAGTCGAAACTCAGTATTACAGCAACCGCTGATGCTGAGATCATGTTGTTTGATTTGGCTTAGTCATCCCACTGGAGAAACCTTATGCACACACCGAACTTCAACACGTCACTGGGCCTCCTGGTGCTGCGGATCACGATCGGAGGTCTGATGCTGGTCCACGGGCTACAAAAGCTCATGAACTACAGTGAGTTATCCGGCCAATTCCCCGATCCGATCGGGATGGGCAGTCAACTGAGCCTGATCGCTGCCATCGGCGCGGAAGTCGGCTGCTCGTTGTTGTTGATGTTAGGACTAGCAACGCGTTTCGCTGCGCTACCGCTGGCCTTCACGATGATCGTCGCCTTATTCCTCGTGCATGCGAGCGATCCGTGGAAGGTGAAGGAACTTGCGGCCGTCTACTTGTGTGTCTACCTCTCCCTGATCCTGACCGGGGCCGGAGAGTTGTCGCTGGATCAGCTGCTCTGGAACAACCAGCGAAGCACCACCGCGGAGGAGCCTGTTCCCGCCAGTTAAACGGCTCGATCGGTTCTCAGCTCGCGAAGAGGTGCTGCCGCATTGAATGCACGGCAGCACGCTGGCACCGAACCGCTTTGGCGGCGAAGCGTTCCTTGGCGATGACAATTTCGCGGTCGGAGGAGTGCTCGTTCAGGGCGTTGGAAGCGGGGTAGGGCAGGGGGAGGTGGCAGACTAAAGCCTGAACTCCAGCGGAGAGGAGAGACAAGCTGAAGCTTGAACTCCAACTGAGCAGGGCAAGCTAAAGCTTGAACTCCAACTGAGCGGGGCAAGCTGAAGCTTGAACTCCCACAAGGGTGGAGTCCAACAAAAAAGCCCTGCGGCGGAGTCGCCGTAGGGCTTGTGCGGAAAATAAATCGGGGTGACAGGATTCGAACCTGCGACCTTTTGACCCCCAGTCAAACGCGCTATCCAGGCTGCGCCACACCCCGTGGTAACTGATTCCGGCGAGCGAGGCTCGTTGGCAGCAGTGTACCGTTCTGGGTGCGGAGTATGCCAGATCAACCGCCGCCCGGCAACCGTGCCGACACAGATGTTTTTGAATCCAATCGGATTGGGTGGCCCCCACGCAGCCTGCGCCGATCGTCAGTGGGGCCAGTCGGTAGGGGACAGGAACAGGTCCGGTGTTTTTCTCGTCGATCCGGCTTCCTCCCGGTAGCTTGCCGACATCTATCAGGGGACAGCCAGACCCACCTATCACTCAACTCAAGACACCCTCTTTGTGTGTCGTCTCGCCAACAAACGATGGGTCACTCAGGGTTTTTCGGCGCGCCAGCTGCCGCTCTTGGCGGTGTTCCCGGCGCCGCTTGCAAGATGAAGCCGATTTTATCTTCGCTTCACCGCGGTTTTAGGTCGTTCGGGTCTACTGCCGGTGCAATGCAACCACTGGGGTTTCAACGTTCCACTTCGCAGGAGTGATTCCATGAAGATTCAATTGTTCGCCGCTGCTGCCGCCATCGCGGCAGGGTGGATTTCCCTCGCCCCCGCCGACTATCCCGCAGGGGACGACAAGCCGATCGTGGAGATCGTCGAGCAACTGGAAAAGCAGGGCTATGGCCCGTTCAGCGAACTTGATTTCGACGACGGGCGTTGGGAGGTCGAGGTCTACAAGGACGATGCCGCATACGAGTTGCTCATCGATGCTCGCAGCGGCGAAGTCTTGTCAGAGCACCGCGACGATCCCGAGCCACGACCGCCGCGCGATGCCCAGCCGCTTTCGAAGATTCTGCACTCGCTCCTTGACGCCGGTTACACCAACATCCACGACGTGTCGCTCGAACGCCGCTACTGGGAAGTTGAAGCGTTCCGCCAGAGGAGCAAGCGCGAACTCCATGTTCACCCCGTCACGGGCGAAATCATCAGCGATCGGCTGGATGACTAAGCGCTGCCTGCGAGCTGTGAAATTGGCCGGAGACCGATGGGGTGTTCCGGCTAATTCACACCGCCTCGATCGGTCTCGTCCACGAACACTCCGCTAGATTGACTAGCAACGGCTGCAGGCAGGCCCTCGCTCCGCCGTTCTCGCGCCTCTGCCGCTGGCCACCCTGCGTGACAATCGCCTGGTATGGAGTTTGCAACCTGCCGCTGGCAAGGTTGCTCTTCAAGTTCAGCAGCGGAACGGGCCAGTTGGACAACCGGGCCGAGCAGCAAACCGATCCCCGACGCTGCTTGTTCCCCACTCGAGGTGAGACGATGAAACGACTGTCTTTGGTCCTATTGCTGGGGCTGCTGTTGACCAGTCCGCCGCTCAGCGCCCAGCCACCGCGATCAGGGCCTGGACCGGGTCGGGGACCGGTCCCTGGACCAGGCGAGCGTGGCTCGGTCCCACAGGCAGCAGAACAGTGGACACGGCAGTTGGAAGACGAGCTCGATCACCTCGAAGAGGATCTGCACTACGAGCGCGGAACTTACCCGCAGGGATTGGCCGAGCAGATCGATCACACCTCACGGACGGTGGCCCGGTTCCGGCAGCTGCTCCGCCGCAGTGAAAGCCCGGAGCGGCTGCTCCGCGAGTTTCAAGAGATGGATCAGCAGGTCCACCAGCTCGTCGACCGATTAGAAGCCAGCAATGATGGCTGGCTCCGTCGCCAAGCGGCGCGCATCCGTTATCCCGACGAGCAACTGCACTACGTGTTACGGCGAATGGAGGGCAATCGACGCGATGCAAATCATGAATTGATTGCCCGGCAGGCGCATCTGCTCGAACGGGAAGCGCGCAGCCTGCAGGACCTCGTCGGTCGCGTGGCCCGCCGCGACGATGACCTGCAGCGAGCGATCGGCGATTTTGCAGAAGCGGTCGCCCACTTCCACCAGACCGCTGAGCGTGCGGCCGATCAAGGACACCTCAAGGACGACTTCCGCGATATCGACGAGACGTGGGGCAAAGTTGTCGAGCGGATCAACCGCTCACCGTACGGGCTGTACCTGCGACGCAACGCCCAGAACGTGAACCTCGTGCATAACCAGATCTACGAGTTACTGACCGCGGCACCGGGACCGCCGCCGGTGGGGCCGCCACAAGCGGTGCCGCCTCCTCGGATCCCGCCGCAGCCTCCGCCAAACCGGCCGCGGCCAACGATCGATATTGAGATCCCGGGCCTCGGACGCTTTAGCATCCCGCGCTAGCTGCTTACACGATGTCGATAGCCGGCTCGGTGAACACCCAGTCGGCTCCATCCAGGAAGCTGGCGAGTGATTTGGCGCGATAGGGTTGCTGGAGTTTGCGGACTGCCTTGCTCTCGATTTGGCGAACACGTTCGCGTGTGACCTGGAAGATCTTGCCGACTTCTTCCAGCGTGTAGGTGTAGCCGTCGGCCAAGCCGTACCGCAGCCGCAGGATTTCGCGTTCGCGGTAATTGAGCGTCTCCATCGCGTTGTCAATCTGCAGCTTCAGCGCCTCCCGGTTGGAATCCATCAGCGGATCGATATCGCGGTGATCTTCCAAAAACTCACCAAACACGCTTTCGTCGCTGTCCCCTAACGGCTGGTCGAGCGACAACGGTGACCGGCTCATTTTGATCACCACCCGGGTCTCGTCGACCGACATCCCGGCGCTGGCCGCGATCTCTTCGGCCGAAGGCTCGCGGCCGTGGACCTGGACCAGATCGCGGATGATCTGGCGAACGCGGTTCATGGTTTCGATCATGTGCACCGGCACGCGGATCGTGCGGCTCTGATCGGCGATAGCACGGGTGATTGCTTGGCGAATCCACCAGGTCGCATAGGTGCTGAACTTGTAGCCCCGGGCATACTCGAACTTGTCGACGGCCCGCATCAGTCCTGTGTTGCCCTCTTGAATCAGGTCGAGGAACGACAGCCCACGGTTGCGGTACTTCTTTGCAATCGAAACCACCAGCCGCAGGTTGCCGGCCGAGAGCACGCGTTTGGCCGCGTCGTAATCTTCGCGGAGCGCATCGGTCTGATTGATCCGCCGATCCAAGGTCGCCGGAGTCTCCAGCGTCAGCCGCATCAGGTGATGCAGTTCCAGACGCATCGCTTCGCGGCTGGGCATGCCGGGAAGGGCAGGGGTGTCTTCGTCAGCCAGCATTCGGCGCAGCTCTGCCATGCGGCTGTTGGCTTGTCGCAGTCGCTCGAACAGCGGTTGCAGCTTGCCGGTGCGCAGCTTCATTTCTTCGACCAATCGCAGCGCCTTATTGCGCCGCATCACCAGATTCCGCCACGCCGCACGGCGGCGGCGCATCGGTGTGCTGCGGCTGACGGCGATCAAGAAATCGTCCTTGTTTTGCATCAACAGCGCTTTGAGCGTGAGGCAGTTGGGGACAATCCGCAGCATGATCGCGCGTTTTTCCGACGCATTGGTAACGCTGACCTCAATCGTCCGGTCCAATCGCAGCTTTTTGTCGCGAACTTGCTCGAGCAGTCGCAGGGCACCGCGGAGGACGAAGTCGGTGGCGATCATCTTGTGCCGGTAGCGATCGCGGGTGCACTCAATCTGCCGAGCGGCGGAGATTTCTTGGTCACGGCTGAGCAGCGGGATCTGGCCCATCTGCATCAGGTACATGCGGATTGGATCCTCCGTGGGATCCGAGGGTGCCACGTCATTCCGCAGGTCGTGACGATCGAGTAGCCCCAGGCAATCATCATCGTCGATAAGCTCGTCGTCGAGAAAATCGTCCACTTCAGCCTGGCCCATCACCCGTCCGCGGCGGCGGATCGACTCTTCGGCATCAAAGGCGTCGTCTCGCAGGCTGCGGCGGCTGATTTTCTTTGGCATGAAGAGTTCCTCATCATCTTGGTGATATCGAGATCGGCTGCCAGCAACCGCCGTGCAGGGCTGATGCCGTGAGGCCACGTGCAGGCCAACACGGATGCAGCAAGCCGTTGTTGTGTAAGGCTTTGCAGAGCTAGCTCCGGTTGCTAGTGACCGGCCCCCTGTTGCCAAAAGTCAACAGCGATGTGGCGTCCAGGCATCAGCCGAGGCGGCGTCGTCTCGAGGTCCCGCAGCGCTCTGTCGAGCAACCCTAGGTTGCGAATTGCGGTGACGCTGCCAAATCAGAAAAGGCTGAGGAAAAAATCGGTTAATCGCTTTTGACCGGAGTCACGGAGCGGCGCTCAAGCGGCTAAGATAGCCGCGAAATCCCACGCTTCCGTAGCGCTCGCGGCGGCCAGACGTTCGGTTGCTCGGTCGCCTCACCCGTGCAGCGCTG
The DNA here is from genome assembly GCA_937904535.1 of uncultured Planctomycetaceae bacterium. Classification (GTDB taxonomy): domain Bacteria; phylum Planctomycetota; class Planctomycetia; order Pirellulales; family Pirellulaceae; genus UBA6163. The sequence continues at coordinate 9,245 of CALELC010000173.1, read as the reverse complement.
GCAGCCTGTGCCGCCGCTCGAAGAGCCTCCGCGGGCCGCGCGAAGTACGTGAGACCGGCCGCATATGGGTGGTCGGAGGAATCGCTCCAGACAATACAATGATCACCAAGCCACCGCGGCTGCGGTCTGGCCAGCGGAAGGTCTCGACGCGGTTTTGCGTAACTTCTATGCCGGGTTCACCATGAATGAGGTTTTGGACGACGGGTTGCTCGGTTCGATCGCGTCGATGCCGGTGCCGTTGGACCTATTGCAGCGGCTACAGTCTCAGCTTCGCGCGCGACTTCCTCAAACCGCTGATCCGGCAACCGTCGTCTCACGGCTCCAGCGATTCATCGCTGCCTCGCGCAGCCCGACTTCGTTGCTGGCGTTCTTCGAGCGCGATGAAGACGCCTTGGCCACGTTGCTGCGGTTGCTCGGCACGGGCAACCGACTCGCCAATCAGTTGATTGCCGATCCCGAATCCTTTGATTTGGTGCGCGCCAGCGGCGGAGCCGATGTGCGGCGCGAGGTGCTGATCGACGAGATCGTGGCCGAACTCGATGCGTTGGCCGCTTGCGGCGGCGGATCGGCGGCAGCAGCAGCCTTGCTCCGCGCCGTGGCCGGCCGAGAACGATTGCGGATTGCCTACGGCGAGTTTGTCGCCGGGGCGTCCAGCGGCCGTGTGATGTCGCAGTTAACGATCCTGGCTGAAGCGATCTTCGAATCCGCTCTGCACTTCGCCACCGCCCAGATGTCTAGCCGCTACGGCATTCCGCGTCGCCCCAACGGAGAACCTGGCCGCCTGAGCGTGATCGGGCTGGGAGCGTTCGGCGCCGGCGAACTCGGCTACGACACGCCGCTGGAGGTGATGTTCCTCTGCGATCTCTGTGGGCCGACCGACGGCGCAGTGAACCTGCCGGGCGATGAGTATTTCCGTCAGCTCTGCAACGAAGTGGTCGCCCTGGTTCGCGGTGACTGGGCGGCGACCGATGCCGATGCGGCGGCGTCTCAGGGGCTTGCCACAGGTCCAGAGTTTGACGGGGGCGAAGCTCCGCCAATCGACGCCGCCGCGGATGTTTTGGCTGACGGAGTACCGCCTGCGGAGCTGGGTCCGCTGTTCGATGTCTCACTGGCACGGCGTCCCCTGGGCGAAGACGGCCCGGTCGTGACGACCGTTACCGAAGCGCATCGCCACTATCAGCTCGTCGGCCGCACCTGGGAACGAGTGCTGCATGTCAAAAGCCGAGTGGTCGCGGGCGACATTCCGCTGGGCGGCTCGTTCCTCGAGTTGATTGAACCTTGGGTGTACCGGAAGTATCTGCAGCGAGTCGACCAAGAAGGGCTGCAAACCCTGATGCGGAAGTTCGCTCGCCGGCTAACCGACGAGCCCGAAACCGCGACCGATATCCGTCAGCGCGTCGGTGGCCTGAACGACATCGAACAGATCGTCAGCTTGCTGCAGGTCATCAACGGCGGGGAACTCGAAGGCGTGCGGGTGAGAGCGACGTCCGCGGCAATTCAGGCGCTGTTGGTCGCCGATTGCTTGACCGTCCAAGAAGCGGCACTGCTCAGCGAGCACTACCAGTTGCTCAAGCGATACGAGCATTGCCGTCAGGTGGACGCTGGCGGCGACTTTGGACAACTGCAGACGGTCTCTGCCGAGGGAGCGACAAATCCGGCGATCACCGCATGGAATCTTGGCTATCGCGATGCTGCGGGCCGGGGCGACGCCGAGCAACTGCTGCAAGCGGTTGAGGTTGCATGTCGACTGAACCAACAGACGATCCGCCGGCTGCTCGAAGACGCCGTGCGCGGGAATGAGTCCGAGTTTGAAGAGACTCCCATCGAGACCGAACTGGTACTCGATCCAGAGCCGGATCGCTCGTTGATCGCTGATGTGTTTTCGCGACACGGGATGCAGGACTTGCAGGCGGCAATGAGCGACCTGCAGCGGTTAGCGACCGAGCCGGTACCGTTCCTGTCCAGCCGACGCTGTCGGCACTACTTGGCAGAAATCGCTCCGGCCTTGCTTGCTGAAGTCGGCCAGACGCCGGATCCACACCGTACGTTGCGAACGCTGGCTCAGGTGAGCGATTCGCTCGGCGGCAAAGCCGTCTTGTGGGAACTGTTCGGTTCATCGCCCGCGGCGCTGCGGCTGTTCGTGCGGCTGTGCGCGTGCAGTCCGTATCTGACCGGCATCCTGGTCAATTATCCGGGGATGATCGACGAGTTGATCGATTCGCTGATCCTCGATCGCTTGCCGTCGGATGCGTGGTTGGAAGCTTCGTCGACGGAGTTGTGCCGGACGGCGGTCGACATTCGCACGATTTTGCAAAGCTTTAAAAACGGAGCACATCTGCAGATCGGTGTCCGCGACTGCCTTGGCAAAGAGTCGCTCGAAGCAACGCATGCGGCGCTTGCGGGGACAGCCGAATGTATCCTGCGGCGGATGAGCGAAGCGGTGCAGCGGGAACTGGCCGAACAGTACGGCGATCCGATCACGCCTGCCGGTGAACCGGTGGAGCTGGTGATCCTGGCACTCGGTAAGTTGGGCGCCAAGGAACCGAACTATCACAGCGATCTGCAGGTGCAATTTCTCTACACCGCGGATTGCCAAACGCAGCGGCGGGTCGGCGGCCATCGTCACACGACCACCACCGCAACCTTTTTCAGCGAGGTGGCACGGCACACCACGGCACTGGTCAACGAACCGGCCGACGGCAAGCAGTTGCTGGAGTTGGGCGTACCTTTTGATCTCACCGGCGCGGCCAGCGAGCGCCGCCTCGCGACGTCGCTGGATGCTTTGGCCGCGTATTTCCGCCGCGGCCAAGCCACGCTCGCTCAGCGGTTGGCGCTTTGCAAGGCCCGTGCGATTTCGGGCTCACCGCAAACGCGCAGCCGAGTCGAAACGCTGATCCGCGAGCTGATCGTTGCGGGCGAGTGGTATCCGATGATGGCGACGCAGGTCCAGGAGCTGCGGCTGGCGATGGAGGCTTCTGCGGGTGAGGACAACCTCAAACGTGCTGCGGGCGGAACGGTCGATGTCGAATTGATCACCCAAACGCTGCAATTGTGCCATGCCGCCAAGCAGCCTCAGATTCTGGTGCCCGGAACGATGGAGGCCTTGGCCCGAATTGCCGATGCAGATTTGATCGATCGTCAAACCGCTGAGACGCTCCGCAGCAACTACCGGACGCTGCGGGAAGTCGAATCCAAACTGCGATTGCTCGCCACGCCCAAACGTCACGAGATCCCAAGCGATCCGCTGGCGCTGCGGCAACTAGCCATGCTCATGGGCCGCCGCGACGCTGATGAAATCGTTGCGCTTTGCCGTCAGGTGCGGGCGTCCAACCGTCAGATCTTTAACAACCTGATCCGAGACTTGTCGTAAATGTCTGCTGCCGCTTCGTCGCCCCGAGATCCGTCCGCACCTCGTGACCCGGCTCAACTTCGCTCAGCTCGCTGGTTTGCTCCCGATGATCTCCGGTCGTTTGGCCATCGATCCCGGCTAAAGGGCATGGGCTTTGATGACATCGATTATCGCGACCGACCGATCATCGCGATCCTCAACACCTGGAGCGAGCTGAATACGTGTCACTCGCATTTTCGCGAGCGTGCCAACGATGTTCGCCGAGGGATTCTGCAAGCGGGCGGGTTTCCGGTCGAAGTGCCGGTAATGTCGCTCGGCGAGATGCTGATGAAGCCGACCACGATGCTCTATCGCAATCTGTTGTCGATGGAAGTCGAGGAAGTGCTGCGCTGTCATCCGATCGATGCGGCGGTGCTGATGGGCGGTTGCGACAAAACAGTGCCGGCGATGTTGATGGGCGCGATCAGCGCCGACATCCCCAGTATCTTCTTGCCAGCGGGACCGATGCTCAAAGCCCGGTGGTGCAACGAAACGCTCGGCAGCGGCAGCGACGCTTGGAAATACTGGGACCAGCGTGGGGCCGGGGTGTTGTGTGATGCCGATTGGAATCAGATCGAGAACTGCATTGCTCGCAGCGCCGGCACGTGCATGACGATGGGCACAGCCAGCACGATGGCCTGCATCGCGGAGGCGATGGGGTTCACGCTGCCAGGAGCCGCGGCCACGCCGTCGGTGGTGGCTGACCATGGTCGGCTGGCGGTGCGGACCGGCCGCCGCGCCGTCGAAATCGCGTGGGAAAACCTGCGTCCTTCTCAACTGGTGACCCGCGAGTCACTCGACAACGCGCTGGTGACCGGGCTCTCAATCGGTGGCTCAACCAATTCGATTGTCCACTTGATCGCATTAGCGGGCCGCGCCGGCATCGAGTTGACGCTTGATCGCTTCGACGAACTTTCGCGATCGACTCCAGTCATCGGCGATTTGCGGCCCGGCGGCCGGTTCTTGATGGAAGATTTCTTCAACGCTGGCGGTCTGCCCGCGCTGCTGGACCAGATCCGCGACCTGCTGCACACCGACTGTCTGACGATTTCGGGCCGGACTCTCGGCGAGCAGATCACGGGAGTTCCGCGTCACGATCCCGAAGTGATCCGCGATCGGAGCAATCCGGTATCGGCGAGCGGCGGCACCTGTGTGCTCCGCGGCAACCTGGCGCCCGATGGCTGCGTGATCAAGCCGCTCGGAGCCGATCCGCGGCTGCAACACCACCGCGGTCCCGCGGTGGTGTTTGAAGACTATCCGGACATGAAGGCGCGGCTGGATGATCCTGATTTAGACGTGACCGCTGACTCGGTGCTGGTGTTGCGATCCGCCGGGCCGCTCGGTGCCCCGGGGTTGCCGGAATGGGGCATGCTGCCGATTCCCAAAAAGCTGTTGCGACAGGGTGTCCGCGATATGGTGCGGATCAGCGACGCGCGGATGAGCGGCACCAGCTACGGGACCTGCGTGCTCCACGTGGCGCCGGAGAGTTTTTTGGGTGGGCCACTAGCGCTCGTACAAACCGGCGATGAGATCGAGATCAACATCCCGCTGCGGACGATCCACTGGCACGTTGATGAAGCCGAAATCGCGCGGCGGATGGCGAACTGGACGCCGCCCGAGCCGAAGTTCGATCGGGGTTATGGGCAGCTCTATTCGAAGCACGTCACCCAGGCCAACCAAGGATGCGACTTCGATTTCTTGGCCGGCCGGACTCCCGGCGCCGAACCGGGAATCTACTAACGCCTCCAAGCCTACGACTGCAGCACCACTTCAGGTTCGGCTTCGTCGCTCTCTTCCATCAACGGATCATGCTCCGTGGTCGGTGGTTGCATCGGATCGAAGTATGGCACCGATTCGATCCACTGCGGAGTCACTGAACCGATCAGCATGCCGAAGAAGCTCGCCACCAATCCCACCAGTTGCGGAGGCACCAGCGCTTCATCGCCGTAGCTAAACCAGCAGAACAGCCACACGGTGATGCCCAACACGATCGACGCCATCGCTCCTTGCGTCGTGGCTCGCCGCCAGTAAATGCCCATCACCAGCGGAATGAACGCGCCGACCAGCGGCACGGAATACGCTCCTTGCACCATCTGATACATCGTCGCGTTGGAGGTCACCGCATAGCGCGTTGCGCCGACGGCGAACAGCAGCAACACCACTCGCAGCAGCAGCAACATGTGCTTTTCAACGAGCTTCGGGAAGAACGGCCGCATCACGTTCTCGGTAAACAGGCTCGCCGGTGCCAGCAGCGTGCCACTGGCGGTCGACAAAATGGCCGACAACAGGGCGCCAAAGAATAACACCTGAGCCCAGAAAGGAGTCTTTTGCAGGATCAGCGACGGCAGGATCTGTTGGATCACGCGTTCATCTTCGGACTCAAACAACTGCGTGAACGACGGATCGATCACGATCGCACAATAGGCGATGAACATCGGCACGAAGGCAAAGCCCAGATAAAACAGCCCGCCTAACAGGGTGCCGCGGACAGCGGTCTTCTCGTTCTTAGCACTGGTGACTCGCTGGAAGACGTCTTGTTGGGGAATCGATCCGAGGGCCAGCGTGATGAATGGCCCGATGAACAACAACCACTCTCGCCAATCACCCGTGGGGAACAAGCGCAACTTGTCGTTGACGCGGGCGTGTTCCACCACGGTGGCCACGCCACCGGCTTCACCAGCCAAGAACAAGGCAATCAAGATTAGCCCGATAATGATCACCGCCGTCTGAATCAGGTCGGTGAGGGCGACTGACCACATCCCGCCGAGGATGGTGTAGATCACAACAACCGTCGCTCCAACCAGAATTGCCTGGGTCAGCGGCAACGTCCCCGGTCCAAAAGCACCTTCGGCGAGCACGTGCAGCACTAGCCCCAAGGCCGTCATCTGGGCGGAAGTCCAGCCGAGGTAGGACATCGTGATCACGGCGGCGGTGAAAGTCTCAACCGCTTTGCCAAACCGCTTGCGATAGAAGTCGCCGATGGTCAGCAGTTCCATGCGGTAGAACGCCCGAGCAAACAGCAGCGCGACCAGCACCAAGCACGTCGCCGCGCCGAAGGGGTCGCCCGAGATGCCGACGAGCCCGTCGCGGGTAAAGGTCGCCGAGATCGACAGCACGGTTTCGGCACCGAACCAGGTGGCGAACACACAGGCGAAGTTCATGTACAGCGGCAGCGAGCGGCCGGCCACCATGAAGTCTTTCGCCCCATGGACGCGCGTCGAGGCATATAACCCGATCGCGACCGTCGCTAACAGATAGACAATGACAGCAAATCCCAGCATCGCATGCAGCTCCCGCGACGTCGCCTCGATACTCCCGGAAAGTTAATTTGGCGGGAAGTGTAGCGATCGCTCCGTCATTTGCGCATTCCAAAACCGGCTTGTTCAGCTCCGAAATCAGAAAATTCCTGGGCACCGCTGATCGCTTTCCGTTAGCCAGACCCCCGAGAGCCTGCTATAACATTGGCCTCTGAAGATACAACCCGATCGTTTCCAACGATTTCACCCAGCAGGATTTTTCACACTTGGCCAAAAAGGAAGAAGCCTTCGAAGTTGAAGGCACCGTAACTCAGGCGTTGGCGAATACTCGCTTTCGCGTTCAACTCGAAACCGGCACCGAAGTGATGGCACACGTTGCCGGCCGGATGCGCAAACACTTCATCCGCATTGTCCCTGGCGACAAGGTCCGGGTCGAATTATCCCCCTACGACCTCAGCAAGGGGCGGATCATCTTCCGCGAGCGGTAATCGTCAGCGCTGCCAAAACCGGGGCCTGTCCCTGGGAACAGCGCTTGATGCGGCATTGCCTTGGCCGAGGCTAGCGGATGGCGCTCATGTAGAAGCTGAAGATCCGTTTCTCGTCGGTATCAGCCTTGGTCACCGGATATGCGAAGTCGAATGCCAACGGCGCTGGGCCGAGCATTGGGATCGCCACGCGCAGACCTAAACCCGGCGCCACGCGAAAGTTTTCGCGGTTCACTTCGATGTCCCGTTCGACCGTTCCGAAGTCGACAAACGCTACGCCGCGAAAGGCATCGTCGGCTGTGATCGGGAACATGTACTCCAGCGTGTTGAGCCACTGAAAGCGGCCCCCGACCTGGACCCCGCCGATCACCGGACTGGCACCGCGGAAATCAAACCCGCGCATCGTTGAATAGCCACCGGCAAAGTAGTTCTCGAACAGCGGTGTTTCGCTGCCACTGAAACCGAGCCGAGTGCCGAGTGACAGCGTCTGCTTGCCGGAACCGTCAGCCCGCTGTGCAACCAGCAGGTAGTTGCGATTTTCGATCTCATAGCGGGAATAGTCATAATCGCCAAACGCCCGCTCATAGCCGAGTTCCAAGAAGTGCCCTTCGCTCGGCTGGAACGGGCTATCGCGAGTGTCGTGGGTTAGTTTGAATTCGCCCGTGTACAATTCATTGTCGCCGAGCACATCGTCCAGCGGCTGCACGCCCAACACACGGGGCCGGTGGATTTTAACGTTCTGCCCCGTCACGCCAGCCGAAAGCGACAGGTCAGGCGTCACTCGGTAACCGAGACTCAGGCGACCACCCAGCCGTTCTTCGTCATAGTCTTGAAACCGGCGGTCATAGAGAAACCCGGAGACCCCCAGGCTGATCGGCAAGTAACCGAACAAGTTGGGATCGGCAAAGCTGATGGTGTAGCGTTTGAACAGCGAGCCCGGTACGGCCTCGATCCGCAGCGTCTGACCAGCCCCGCGGAAGGCAGTTCCGTTCGCAAAGTCCTGAAAACTGGTCGGCCAACGGGTGATGTCAAAGTTGCGTTCGTCGATCGTAACCTGCCCGGTCACGCCCGCATCGCTGTTGACCGCACCGCCGAACATGATGCGTCCCGTACGGGCAGGAACGCCGGTCAATTCCAAGTCAGCCATCCGCGTGTTGGGCGTGTAGACCGGCGGCCCGGTCGGTGCGCCCAGGTAGGGGTCGAGCGAGCCTGGCGGGCCGTAGAGCGAATCAGCCAGCGGACCGCCGGGATAAAACGGCAGCGCATCGGACGGTGAGGCAAGGTTATCTGCGGGCAGCGGAGTGGGAGCCATGCCTGGCGGTGTCACATAGCCGCTGGGCGGCTGAGCTTGTTGATACTCCGTTGGCGGCTGAACTTGATAGGTGCTGGGCGGTTGGACCTGGTAGCTGCTCGGTGGCTGGTTTGAGCCATAGGTGTCTTGATAGGTCGGCGAACGGTAGGTCGGTGGCGGCTGGTAACCGGGCTGGGTTGCAGGAGCGGGTGCCGGCAATGAACCGGAATAGGTCTGCGGGAACTGGCGCACGATGTAGCGCTCGCCGTCGGCATCGTCCGCATCGATCAGCGCACCGTCGCTGGGAGTTTCAGCAGACGCTTGATGACCGCGCCAGGGTTTGGCGGCCACCGTGGAATCGGCGTCGGTAGCCGCATAGTTAGCGTACGAGGGCGGATCGCTGGCGATCGGATTGATTCCGGGCGCCAGCTGGTTGCAGCCGGCCGCGACGAGCATTGGCCCGATGGCGGGCAGCCAGCGTCGCAGCGCGGTCATGCGGTTCGAGTGGGTCATAACGACAGGATCCGTACCGAAAAATGCTTTTCGTGTGCTTCTGGTTGAAACGCGGCAGGGTGTGAGGTTGTCGCATACGGGCTCATTACCCGGATGATCAATAGGTTTCATCCGTCTCATCCAGCGGAATCACACGGATATCCGGCGGCTCGGCGACCGCCGGATTGACCTCCAACAGACTGAGCCGCTCAATCCGGCGACGATTCAATTCCAGCGTGCGGCGATTGATGTATTCACCTTCCACCAAGTCGATTTGGTTGAGCAAGGTTGTGTCTTTCATCAAATGCGGGTCGCCGTCAATATTGATGTTG